>WJMF01000164.1 GCA_014728085.1 Candidatus Zhuqueibacterota bacterium | reverse complement strand
TCCGGAGCTGATTAGAATCAATACCGCTTGATAATCAGCTTTCTATCCCTTATCTCTCGCTCTTCTTCGTTCAGTTCTGTATCATCAATAACTTTGAAATAAAGACCGACTTTTTTATATTGGTCCGGACATTTATATCGCTGTCCCCCGAACCATATGAATCCCCTTTCATTCAGATCCAGTACATATTTTCCCGTATCATTCGGAACAAATGTCAGGCAATTGTTTGTATAGCGGTCGAAACAAACTTTTATAAGCACAGGACCGCCAAAAAAATGATGGTCGCCGATTTTAAGCTTATAGTCTCTCCAGGCATGAACACCGATACAGGGCAACCCCCTGCGGAAAACAAGCGTCACAGCGTTGTCGTCACCGTCGACATATAACTCCAGATCCCGTGTTATTGATTTTTCCCTTGGCCTGTATTTGCTCTTGAGTTGCAGCTCATCGGATAGATAATATTGCAGTTGCGTCATCTCTTCCGGTTTTAAATTATAGTCTCGGAGCGTCTGAACCGAAAGATCGACCTCTTTTATGGTATGAGGAACATAGCAGCGCAGATAAAACATAAATGGCAAAAAACAGAACACCAGACTCAGAAACCAACGTTGCCGGTGCGTTTGTACTTGATTTTTCGCTAATAACAGGTTCACCTAAAAGCCCCGACTAAATTAAAACCAGAATATACACAAAATATAAGAGTATAGTCGTCTAAATCAACAAAAATTTTTGCTTATTCCGCTTTGATTCTGCACATCCGCGTCAGGAAAAATCAAAAACAAAAACATTGATTTTTAAGAGAAAAAATGATATACTCACATAATGAATTGATTTCAGCAGCCCAGGATTTTGCCCCCCTTGTATATCCATTTAAGCCAATACGCTTGGTAATATAAACGTGGTTGGATAAATGATGCGAATAATCATTCCTGCTCTCGTTTTATGCAGTATTTCATTACATTGCGGTTCCAGCATTCCCACACCCATCCCAAACGGAAGCCGAATATCCTGTCTGATTCTTCCTCTTGATGACAAAACCGGTATTTATGATAAACTCGATCAAAAACTCGAGGACAAACTGGCCGAGTTTCTCCGGCATGATTTTTTTGTGACCCATATAAATGAAAACACGCCCGGATTCGACAAGAAAATCTACAAAACCAACCTGTTCTTACCGTTGCGCACACCCCAAAGCGGAGACCAGATCGACAAATCGGTATTAAAAAAAATGTTGATGTCCATACCCGTCGACTGGGTACTCGCCGGAACCGTTGAAAAAATAGGCTATAACCGGACTCGGGGATTGCTAATCCTCTATTCCTTCAAAATATTTCATCTCCGCGAAAAAAGATTGTTATACCGGTTTCAGATAAATATATCTGCAGCCCTCGACCGCAACAATCCCTCCAACACCCTTAACAGGGTTCAACGCAGAGCGGTCAGACAGATTATTGCCGAACTCGAAAAGGCCGCAGCCATTGCGAAAAGATCACCAAAAGAATTCATACGGTATCGATAGCCTCACCGCTCAAAGCGAATCCAGTCATCCTATGACTTGGCATGACGATAGGACAAATAAACCGGTTTCCACATCGCATTTTTAACCATATCGAATAATTTATCGTCTCCCGCTCTGACACCAAGGCCGCTCTGTCGCGCTTCCAAAGTCACGGCATGCGCTACCTTTGCGGACACCTGGCGAATCTCGTCGATAGGGGGCAACATCAATCCCTGATCCAATTGATCCTGGCTTACCATCTTGCTGAGAGCAATGGCGGAAGCAAGAAACATCTCATCCGTAACCTTTGGCGTTCCGGCAACCAGCGCACCCAAACCGACACCGGGGAAGATGTATAAATTATTACACTGTGATATCTTTCTCTCTTCTCCCTTGTATTGAACCGGAGCGAAGGGGCTACCGGTTGCGATCAAACAATTGCCCTCGGTTGTCTGGATAGCAAACTCCGGTGTGCACTCTGCCTTATGCGTCGGATTGGAGATGGGCATTATCAGCGGTAATTTACAATTTTCGGACATCTGTTTGAGTATGCTCTCATCAAAAGAACCCGACTGGCCGGTAACGCCGAACAATATGGTCGCCTTGCAGTTGCGAATCGTATCTAAAAGCGTAATTTTGTCCGGATTATCCAGTTTCCAATCAGCAACCTCTGACCTTTTTTTGAGGAGCAATTTCTGCTCCTCCCGAACCGACATTCCTTCTACCAGCAAACCATCCACGTCAATACCATATATACGGCTACACGCTTGTTCATAAGACAATCCTTCATCCTGTAATGCTGTAATCACCTGCATTGCAATACCCAGGCCGGCCTGCCCCTGACCAAAAATTACAATGCGTTGATCGCGTAATTTTTCCTTTTTAATTCTCATGGCAGACAACAAAACCGCCAGGGCCACAGCTCCGGTTCCCTGTATGTCATCGTTGAAGGAACAGATGCGCTCACGATAGCGCTCTAAAAGCCGGAAAGCATTGTTTCGTCCAAAATCTTCCCACTGAAAGAGGGCCGTGGGAAAATGACGGCGAACACCATTGAGTACCGCTTCTATAACCTCATCGTATTCATCACCTTCAAGCCGCTTCTGACGCAATCCCAGATAGAGAGGATCTTCCAAAAGTGCTTCATTGTTCGTACCGACATCCACCAAAATGGGAAGCGTATAGGCAGGATGAATTCCCGCAGCCGCGACGTAAAGACTAATTTTTCCAATGGGTATGCCCATACCGCCCATACCGAGATCGCCCAAACCCAAAATGCGCTCGCCGTCGGTCACAACAATAAGGGATACATTCGAAAAAGGCGCATTGGAAAAAATTTCATCAATGTGATCTATATTTCTGGCGGATATGTACAGCCCCCGCCTCCGCCTGTATAAATGACTGAATTGCTGGCAGGCTTTTCCCACCGTGGGTGTGTAAACAATGGGTAACATCTCCTCAAGGTGATCCAACAACAATGCATAGTAGAGCGTTTCGTTGCGGTCTTGCAAAGAAAGCATGTAAATGTATTTTTCCAGATCTGAAGATTTTGAAGAAAAAGCCTCGTAGGTTCGTTCCTTTTGCTGTTTCAAACTGGACACGCCTTCCGGCAACAAACCACACAAGCCGAGACTGTGTCGTTCATCCTCGGGAAATGCCGTTCCTTTATTGTAAACCGGGTGCTCGGTTAAAAAAAGACCTTTAAAAGGTGCCTGAACATAATATTCACCAGTAAAGGGGTCGGTTTGTTTTGAAAATGTCAGCATCGATCCTTCTCCAGGTTGAGTTCGACATAAAATTTCACCAGAAATTAAGCATACTGTGGTCTCTTGTCAAGAAGAATAGCAAAAATCTTTCCTGACGATATCGACAGCCATACTCTATACCGACGTTTCTTCGATATAAAGATAGCGTTTGACTTTGTTTGTCGGTGTCTTTTCAAAAGGTTCCGGATGTTCAATGATTTTGTGCAAATGTGAAAAATCAGAGAGTTGTTGATTCATATCCCTGCGTATCTTATCCAAAAGCTCAGTGATAAATGTTTGCGAATCCTTATTCTTCATTTCCGAGACAAACTGTTCATCGATAACATCATAATCGAGATAAGCCTGAGCGACCAATCTGTCATTGCGTTCGTAAACAATAACTTCCTGGATATAGGGAGACTGAAGTAAATGCTGCTCGATAATTTCCGGATAAATATTCTCTCCCGACGGGCCAACGATTACATTTTTACTTCTGCCCTTAATGAAGAGATATCCCTCCTCATCAAAATAGCCCAGATCCCCGGTCTTGAGCCAGCTGTCCCTGGTAAAGGTCTCTCTTGTCGCCACAGGATTTTTATAATATCCCCGGGTTACTATCGGTCCCTTCACCAATATCTCTCCCACAGTGCCTGTATCTCCCTGGTCGGTTTTCATCTGAATACCGGGAATGCATTTGCCGCAGGATCCGATTTTGACCTTTTCAAATGGATTTATCGTCATGATCGGGGAGGTTTCTGTCATTCCATATCCGGAGGAATAGCTGATTCCGGCATCCCGTAAAAATGATTCCACATCCTCGTTCAGAGAAGCTCCGCCGAACATAAAAAAACGCAACTGCCCCCCAAGCGATTGTATCAACTTTTTGCCGGCAGCTTTATTTAAAAAGCGGCGAAACGGCGTATGTTCATAAACAAAGCCTAAAATACTCGATTTTGTAAGTTGAGGCAGGATGCGTTTCCTATAGATCTTATCTATCACCAACGGCACCATCAAAACAGCCGTGGGCTTGACACTTTGCATAGCAGAGAGCAATTTTTGCGGTGTCGGTAAACCCTGCATATAGGAAATGGAAGCACCCACCGCCAGGGGACAAAGCATCCCACCTGTCGCTTCAAAGGTATGTGACAACGGCAGAATTGACAAAAAACGGTCATTTTTGTTGATCGGAAATCTCTCAATGCTGTGAACCACATCAAAGACGATATTGCGATGCGTCAGCATCACCCCCTTGGAGTGACCCGTCGTTCCGGAGGTATAGATAATGGTCGCCAGATCCTCTTCCTTCGGACCTTCTATTTTTTCCAATATCGAGTCCTTGTTGACTTTTGATGTGTCCCGCGGAATAAAGTTCAGACTTTTTTCCAAAAATGAAGGCGATAAATCCTTTGCCCGGCTCAGGTCTTCAAGTGAATAAACCACCTTAAGCTTGGTATTTTGTGCGCCATTTAATTTGCTTTGCTGTTTTTCACCGACAAATAAAGCCACAGCTTCGGTTTGTCGAAGGATATGCCTCGAATCGGAATCAGGAAATCCAGGCAGAATCGGCACGGCCACACAACCCATAGTCGTTACCGCCAGATAGGCAACAACCCAGTTGGGCGAATTTTCTCCCAAAATCGCAACGCGATCTCCGCGGCGGATACCGTGTGAACAGAGATCGACGACAATATCGGTAACCTTGTGCTCCATCTGACTATAGGTCAGAAATTCCTCCTCCACAGAAGCGATACTTTTATTCTGATTAAATTTTTTTACGCTGCGCTTCAACAGGTCGCTGATCGTCATCTTATCCAATTCAATTATCATTCTTCACCTCTTGTATTTTTAGTAAATGGTATTGCTTTAATATACTAAACTAAAAGACAAATAGAAACGACAGTCTCCTGGCTCTTGCTGTACAATTACAACGTAAATTTTCTTGCCTCTGTAATCAGGATTATCTATCTTTTCTATACATTAAATACCGGGGATGTAAATGAGAATCGATAATGAAAATATCAAGCGTTTTACTGCTTTTGAATCTCTGTCTGAAAAAGAGTTGAGAATTGTTCTTAAATACCTGCATTATCGTCAATATGATGAAACCGAATATGTTTACAGACAACAAACGCCATCAACCGCCATTTATTTTCTGGACTATGGTACGGTTCAACTCGTGAACAGAGAAGAAAATAAAGATGACCGCCTGGAAATCATTAAAGCCGGCAGTGGTTTTGGGTATTCCGCCCTGTTAGAGAACAGCAGAAGGAGTCACAGTGCCCAATGCCTTGAGAAATGCAGCTGTTTGGCGCTGCTGCATTCGGATATCAGCTATCTTCGGAAAACCGAACCCTGGCTTATGAACCACATTACCCAACATATCGTTAGCATACTGTTACAACGGATTGGCGATCTTGAACATGAATATATTCATTTAACGCGCAAGCTGGCTCAATCGGATATTGTCGTATAATCTATGCACAAAAACAATTTGTTCATATCCTTAAGGAAACCATCAATACTACAGAATGTTGCTATAGCTCTGCTTGCCGGAGTGCAACTGTGGATATGTTTCTTTTTTCTTCACCGGGCTCCCTTTTTGATTTTATTCTTTTCCTTTACTGCTGTTTTCTATGCGCATTTCCTGTTAAAGAAATGGCTTGCACTTGTTTTTGCGATCATCTTATTTTTGCTGGCAATCAGTAACCCACCTTGTGGTGCAGGATATCATCCGCTTTGTGCGTTTATCAGTGGCGTTTTTCCAACCTTGCAGAGAAATGTCCTTGCACTGATTCCCGCCGCTATGGCCGGATTTATGCTTGTTGTTTTTCGACAACCCCTGAGAAAAAAATTTTTTGCTCACATTCCAAATCGTTACCTTGAAATAACAGACAAATTGAGCAGCCGGCTGTTTAATCGCTTTTTTCTGTTTTATGAAACACAAATTTTCCAATCCTTTTTTGTCTTTTTAGTTGTTCTTACCGGTCTCTGGCTGATTGGAGTGGACTCTTTTTGGCTGTTAACCTGGTTCGCCTGGTTTTGTTCATTCATTCCCTTTTGGGGACTGTTTCTGGGAATTCTACCCGTTCTGTTACATGTCGGTATTCATAGCAATAATATCGCCGATCTCATCGGAATTGTCATCATCTGGACATTTGCCTGGCTGATCCGATTTCTCTGCTTTGATGAGAAACTGAGATCCATAATTTGGGGACAGACCCACATCTTCTCGCTGCCCGTGCTGATGCTCACCGGGATTCTGGTCAAACAGAACGAAATAATTCTGGCAACCATTCTCCTCTATCTATTTATCGGCTTTGCAAAATCAATTCAGGAAACCATTTTTCGTTTCAGAGATACACCCTCCTGCCTGAAAAACCCAGGCCCAACGCCGGATAAACCATAAAAGCATCAAGAGCGAGTTGGAACGATGTCCTGCATAGTTGCTCTTTTGACCGAAAATTTTCAGAAAAAAATTAGCTCCTTGTGACAGTAAATCAAAAAAAGAAAAGTAAATTAATGTCTTGTTCTTGCTTTTTAAAAAGAAAATTAATAAATTCCTAGTTTACTAATTCCAGTTAGCCTGTTTGGGAAAAATCTTGCAATCAAGCGAAAAGAAAAAACGATCGGTAGCCTTTCAGGGTGCGCCCTATGCGTTTAGCGAAATCGCGGCGCGGCAATATTTCAGTGAACCCGTTCAATCGATTCCCTGCCGCCAATTCGAAGACGTGTTTCTTGCTGTGGAATCCCGTAAAGCTACTTTTGGAATCGTCCCCGTTGAAAATTCTCTGACCGGTTCCATACACAGAAATTACGATCTTCTTCTCGAGCATGACCTCGAGATTGTCGGAGAGACTTATTTGAAAATCGAACAGAACCTGATCGTTAATCAGGGTGCCTCTCTGGATATGATCAAAGTGATATATTCACACCCACAAGCGCTCGAACAGTGTCGAAAATTTTTATCAGCGCTGAAGAATGTGGAAACCGTTGCCAGCTATGACACAGCCGGAAGTGTCAAATATATAAAAGAAGAAAACCTTAAAAACGCCGCAGCCATTGCCAGCAAATGGGCTGCCAAAGATTACCACATGAGTATTTTAAAACGGGAAATCGAGGATTTTCCCCATAATTTTACCCGCTTTTTACTGATTACTGTTCCGAACGAGAACAGTTCTGTGCTGAAAGAAAAAACCTCGATTGTGTTCTCGATGAAAAATATTCCAGGTGCCTTATTCAAAGCGCTCAGCGTATTCGCTCTTCGCGACATCGATCTTTTAAAAATCGAATCCCGGCCCTTACGTGGAAAACCATGGGAATATATATTTTATCTCGATTTTTTAGGTAATATTCAGGAAGAGCGTTGCCAAAACGCGATTCGGCACCTCGAGGAAATCACAATTGTGCTTAAAATATTGGGGTCATATCCGATACAAAAATTACCAGGAAATTTTAACACAGGAGTAGACAATGGCAAATAAAAAAGGAAAACTGGGTATACTCGTCGGCGGAGGACCCGCCCCTGGACTCAATGGTGTTATCGCCGCTGTCACGATTGAGGCACGCCGTAACAATCTCGATGTGATTGGAATTTATGATGGATATAAATGGCTGACCAAAGGAGAAAAGGATCTATTTAAAAAACATATGCGTAACTTGCGAATCAGCGACGTCTCCCGCATCCATTTCACCGGAGGATCCATACTGCGAACATCCCGGACCAATCCGGCAAAGGAGAAGGATGGCATTCAAAATGCTCTCAAAATACTGGATGAGTTTGATATCCGATATCTTGTCACAATAGGAGGTGATGATACCGCGTATGGAGCAAGTCAGCTGGCAGAAGCTTCCAAGGGTAGAATAAAATTCGCCCATGTCCCGAAAACAATTGATAACGATCTGCCGCTACCGAATGATATCCCGACATTCGGGTTTCAAACAGCGAGAGATCTGGGCGCCGTCCTGGTAAAAAATATGATGGAAGACTCGAGAACGACAGGAAGATGGTATATCGTTGTTGCGATGGGTCGCCATGCCGGACACCTGGCGCTTGGTATTGCCAAATCCGCGGGAGCCACCCTGGCGGTTATCGGAGAAGAGTTTGGTAAAACCAGGCAGATCAAAGTAGAGCAGGTTTGTGACATTCTTGAAACGTCTATCCTGAAACGAAGAGCAATGGGCAACAATCATGGCGTTATGGTCATCGCAGAAGGCGTGGCCGAACGGTTTTCAAAGGAAGACCTGTTCAGGGTATCGGAAAACCGGATTACCAAGGATGCCTACGGTCATATGCAACTTGCAGAAATCGAACTCGGTAAAATCATCAAACGGGAAGTAGAAAGCCGTTTTGCCAAACGCAGTGAAAAATTTCGCATGGTCGAGATTAATATCGGATATGTTCTGCGATGTGCGGATCCCATTCCATTCGATCAGGAATACACCCGTGACCTCGGCTACCATGCAGTGAATTATCTTCTAAACGACGCTCCGGACTTTCAGGACAATGCCATGATTTGTGTCGATAATGGTAAAGTCATGCCGCTCAAATTCAAGGATATTCTGGACCCGAAAACAAAAAAGACATCGGTTCGCTATGTTAATATTGAAAGCGATTACTATAAAGTCGCCAAAAGTTACATGGTTCGCCTGGAAGAAAGAGATTTAAAAGAAACGAAATTCCTGAAAAAAATGGCGGATTATGCCCACCTCACATCTGATCAATTTATCAAAAGGTATGAATATATGGTAAACAAAGATTGAGCATTCACAAAGGCCGCCGTGGAATGCGACGGCCTTGTACATTCCCTGTTATATAATTCCGATTAATAATGCAACGAGAACGAAGTTGCCGCCCCAATACCACGAATATGCGGCGTTGTCATGCCGTTGTTCAAGCGAATACCCCAATCCCACCGGAACGCTCCCCATATGATTCCAAGGCCGGCTGATAAAGAAACGCCGATGCGATCGTCATAATTTATGCCGGAACGGATCTTGATCATTTGACTCGGATGAAATTCAAATCCCATAGCCACCCGGTTAGATCGAAGATACTCCAGTCGATGATAATGATAGTTGAACTCGAGAGCAATAGAAATCCATTTGTGGGCGTGGACAACGCCGATAAACAACCGCCTTGGCAATACCTGTGTGAACGAGGAAAGCGCCAGGGTCGTGTCAGAAGTGACCAAAAGAGAATCAAAATCCCCCTGTTCGGTCAAAAGATTATCTGCAAAACCGTCATAGAGTTTAAAATTTGCCTGTAACTGTTCCAATCCGTGATTCCAATGTAAAAATGAAAAAACATCCTGCACGCCGATGCCGACCCGCCAGCAATCGGTAAATTCTAATGTGGAGCCGATGTTAAAGGTCATGCCGTTCCCGCCTTCAGCGCTGTCGGAAATTAAATGTCCAAAGGCATCAGCATTTGAAAAACGGGTGAGTGAATAGACTTGTGATTGATTGATATCAAAAAAAGCCATTCCCCTCAGATAATAGAGACCGAAACCCAAGCCTAAATGTCTAATCCACTTTTTTGACCGCAAAAGGGTTTGCCCGCCGGAGAATCCGACTTTAACCGCCATCGAAGACTGACCCAGCATAGGGGAAAACCGATACAGACGATCCAGTTCATTTCCCCACAGCGCCAGCTCGAAAACCTCTCTGGCAACATTCCCACGGCCGTCGCCGATCATCGAAATCGAAAAAGCATATGATTTGTAATGCGCGCTGAATAGTTGTGCTTCGCCGGCTGATATAACAAAAAGGCGGCCATCCGGAATTGAGGTTAGCAAATCTTGCTTTGACGCTTCATCGAGATAGTTGCCGTTATAGCGTTTATATTGATTTAAATTAAATGCATTATTCGCTGTTTCGAATCCAATCCCGATCAGATTGATGCTAAAGTCATAATAGGGGTTATAGGATAGATTTGCAGGGTTATAAAAGGGGGCATCCGCTCCCATCGCCATGTTGCTGTAAGCACCGCTCAGTGCAAAACCGCGAGCAATGCTCATCCCGTTTTGTCCCCACAATTCGGATATGCCGAAGACAAGAAATTGTCCGACAAGCACCAAACAAAAGAAACGATTTTTTTTCAACTTTGTCAGATTAATCCGAAAAATAAACCACGGCCCTCTCTGCATCCCCGACACCGAACCTTGGGATCGGTCCGAATGCCGGTTTTGCTTACATCAAAGACAAATTTATTTGTTTCATCGTGAAACCATTCAAATAATCGCCGATATAGCTGAAAAGAGTCCGTTTTGCTGTGGCCTCCCATCTGGCGAGACATCAAAGATCAGGTTCCCATTTCCCACGATGCCAAATACTGCTTTTGTTCTTCTGTCAGCTCATCGATCTCAATTTGCATACTGGATAATTTTAACCGGGCCACCCAATTTTCGATTTCTTCAGGAACATTATGCACCTTGATATCGAGTTCGCCTTCGTTCTGGATCGTCCACTCGGTGGTCAGCGCCTGCGTCGCAAAACTCATATCCATGACCGAAGCCGGATGTCCTTCTGCTGCGGCAAGATTGATCAATCGCCCATCCGCCAACAAGAACACTTTATTACCGTTTGCGAGGGTATATTCATCTACAAATTGACGAACCTGCGGACGATTCGACGCCGCCATCTCTTTAAGACCGGGAATATCAATTTCCACGTTAAAATGACCGGAATTGGCGATAATAGCACCATCTTTCATCTCCTCCATATGTTCCGGCCGAATAACATTGATATCACCGGTTAACGTACAAAACAAATCGCCAATCTTTGCTGCTTCATCCATGGGCATGACGCGATAGCCGTCCATCGCCGCCTCCAGTGCCCGGACAGGATCCACTTCCGTCACAATGACATTGGCGCCCATGCCTTCTGAACGCATGGCAAATCCACGGCCACACCATCCATATCCCGCCACCACAACATTTTTCCCGGCCAGTAAAATATCGGTGGCCCGGATGATTCCATCGACTGTCGATTGACCGGTGCCATAGCGATTGTCGAACAGATTCTTGGTGGTGGCATCATTTACCGCAATAACCGGAATTTTAAGAGCACCGTCTTTTGCCATCGCTCTTAGCCGAATCACACCGGTGGTGGTCTCTTCCATACTGCCAATAATCTTCGCACCGATTTCGGCGTATTCATTATGGATGGTGGAGACCAAATCAGCACCATCGTCCATAGTGACAACAGGACCGTGTTTGATAGCGGCGTGAAGATGTTCATAATAGGTTTTTTCGTCTTCGCCTTTTATCGCGAAAACAGGAATTTCATAATCGCGAACCAAAGAAGCAGCCACATCATCCTGGGTAGAAAGAGGATTTGATGCGCACAATACGAGGTCAGCGCCACCTGCCTTGAGTGTCCTGGCCAGGTTCGCCGTCTCCGCCGTTATATGGAGACAGGCAGACATTTTTTTGTTTTTTAACGGTTTTTCTTTTTCAAAGCGATCGCGAACGAGCTGTAATACAGGCATGTTTTGATCCGCCCACTCGATTCGCCGTTTACCTTCATCTGCAAGGGATATATCTTTTATATCGTAGTTCACGCCTCCTCCTTATTATCCTTTTTGTAATTCAGCCACTTTATTGGTTCGTTCCCATGGAAAATCAACATCTGTACGTCCAAAATGTCCGTAAGCTGCGGTCTTGAGATAGATCGGCCGGCGCAGATCCAGAGCGCTGATGATTCCATCAGGCGTCAAATCAAAATTTTTGCGTATAAGCTTGGCAATCTCTTCGTCGTCGATTTGACCGGTACCGAACGTATCGACATAAATGGAAACAGGTTCAGCAACACCGATAGCATAGGCCAATTGAATTTCAACTTTTTTTGCAAGTTCCGCCGCAACGACATTTTTGGCGATATACCGGGCAGCATATGTAGCAGAACGATCCACTTTGGTCGGATCCTTACCGGAAAATGCGCCGCCACCGTGACGGGAATATCCACCATAAGTATCGACAATAATTTTACGGCCGGTCAAACCGGCATCTCCCTGAGGCCCTCCAATAACAAAACGACCGGTCGGATTGATATGGATAATGGGACCCTCTCCCTGTATAAGCTCTTTTGGCAACACCGGGTCAATAACATTTTCTGTAACATCTTCTTTGATTTGCTTTATGCTGATATCAGGATCATGTTGAGTAGAAATAACCACCGTATGAATGGAATGGGGTTTGTCATCCTGATACTCAATAGTAACCTGAGACTTGCCATCCGGCCGCAAATAAGGTAAAATTCCCTGTTTTCTGACCATGGCCAGCTTTTGAGTTAATTTGTGAGCGAGAGATATGGGTAAAGGCATTAACTCCGGCGTCTCATCAATCGCAAATCCAAACATCATTCCCTGATCGCCTGCTCCCAAACGATCCACCCCCATGGCAATATCCGGCGACTGCTGGTCTATTGTGGTCAGGACAGCGCAATTTTCATAATCAAAACCAAAACTTGGATTGGTGTACCCTATCGATTGTATGGTTTTTCGTACCAGCCGGGGTATGTCGACATACGTTTCGGTCGTTATTTCCCCTCCGACAAGACAAAGGCCGGTGGTAACAAATGTTTCACATGCAACCCGTCCGCGGGGATCATCCTTCATTACCGCATCCAGCACTGCATCGGAAACCTGATCCGCGATTTTGTCCGGATGACCTTCGGTAACCGATTCTGAAGTGAATAGTGTTCGTGTCATCTATCTCCTCTCCTTTTTGATTTATTCAAATACCAAAAAAGTAGCCATTTTTCTGTAGAGTTGCAATAAATTTATTCTATACCAATACGGCAAAAAGGATGGTTTGCGGAGTATGGAGAAGAAATTATTCAAAGGAGGAAAATGAATGAAAGAATTTTATTGCCTCCCGATATCGCTACTGATGTATCAAATCGCCGCCAAAGAGATCTTTGAATTTTTTATTCATCACCTCGTGAAGATAAGTCGATACCTCCTTCACAGACGCATATCCCAGAACACGATCTGCAAAGCTCTCGCACTCGGTGTACTCTACCCGGCGGATAATTTCTTTAATCAATGGTACGGAAATGGGACTGACGCTGAACTCATCAAGACCAAGTCCGATCAGGACCATCGTTATCAGCGGATCGCTGGCAAGCTCTCCACACATACCGACCCATACGCCTTGCTGATGCCCTTTTTCAACGATATCCCGGATTAATCGCAAAATAGCCGGATGATATCCCTGGTACAAATAGGCGACATGTTCATTCCCCCGATCCACCGCCAGTGTATATTGAATAAGATCATTTGTCCCGATACTCAAAAAATCGCATTCTGCAGCAATATAGTCAGCGATGATTGCGGAAGATGGCACCTCAATCATCGCTCCGATCGATATATTTTCCTGACAGGATAGTTGTTCATTCCCGAGTTGCTCAGCAACCTGTTCGACAAGAGCTTTGCATTGCCGTATCTCATAAACCGAATTGATCATCGGAAAAAGAATTCGAACCTGACCATATACACTTGCCCGCAGTATAGCACGAAGTTGAGTGTTTATCATCTCCTCATAATCTTTATATAAGCGGATTCCCCGTAACCCCAGAAAAGGATTCTCTTCTTCAGGAATCTGTATGGATGAGGGTTTTTTATCTCCCCCGATATCCAGCGTGCGGATAGTAATGGGGTGTTGTTTCATCGCACCAATGACGCGTTTGTATTCCTGAAACTGTTCTTCTTCTGTGGGGAGTTGACTGCGGGTTAAAAACAAATATTCCGTTCTGTACAAACCGACACCCTGGGCACCTTCCTCATGAATGCTCTCCGCCTCTTCCGGAAACTCGATGTTTGCCACAAGCTCGATATCTTTTCCGTCTTTTGTCCGGGCAGGCAATTTTCGAATACGGGACAATTTTTCTTCAAACCGATGGTAGCGCTGCAGTTTTTGACGATAAAATCGCTTTGTTTTTTCCCGCGGATAAAGGATGAGCGTTCCATCTATACCATCAACAATGGCTTCGTCTCCGGTGGACAGAGTTTTGGACGCCTTTCCCAACCCCACAACAGATGGAACTTTCAGCGCCCTGGCCATAATCGCGGCATGGGATGTCTGACCCCCTAAATCAACCGCAAAAGCAAGGGTATTGGTTCGATCCAAACTGATCGTATCAGAAGGGGTGAGCTCCCGTGCAACAACAATTACAGCACTGGAAAAACGTACAATACACTCGTCCGCGCTGCCGAGTATATGTCCGACCACCCGTCTCTTTATATCAAAGAGATCCACCGATCGCGATTTTAAATAATCGCTCTCTGCAGAATTTATCTGTGCCTCTAACGTATCGACAACGCTGGAAAAGGCATAATCTGCGTTTTCGAGATTGTTTTTTATTCGCGCAATGGTCTGGTCAACGATCATTTCATCTTCAAGCATAAGCTTGTGAGCATCGAATATCCTGGCATTATCCTCTCCTATAGATCTTTCGGCGTTTTCCTGTAAACACTCGATATCAACTTTTGCGTTCTCTATAGCATGCCGAAATTTTTCGATCTCGCTCTCTACCTGCTCCGGAGTCAGCTTTTTTTTCTCAACATATTCTATGCTGCTCCCCTTTATATAAACAGGACCAATGGCGATACCCGGAGAAACGGCCAGACCATCAAGCCGTACTTGCTGCTGTTTTTTCTTTCCTGGTGCCATTTACATATTACTCTTCGTTAAATTGATCCTTATCAATAACTTTTTCCAATGCGTGTAAAGCCCTTGCTTCATCCTTTCCGTCAACGCTGACGGTAATTTCACTGCCAAAACCGGCTTCCAGCATTAATATTCCCATAATACTCTTTCCATTGACTTCCTGACTGTCTTTCGATATATAAACAGAAGATTCAAACTGTGAGGCGGTCTTGACCAATAAACTCGCAGGACGTGCATGTATACCCATTTTATTTTTGATTTTAAACACCTTGCTCAACATAAATTCATCCTTATCAGCTACTGAAAATAGCGCCCCACAGAACAGCCAAAACCACAGAGGCTGACACGCACATTGCTATAGATTTTCCCTTACGCGTTAACAAGAGGGTGACCGGAATGGCGGTAATAAAGGTTAAAAAAGAAGCCCTCCCGCCTCCCCAGCTCTCCAGGCTTGCTGCCCCAAAATATAAACCGGTAAAAACAACTCCGGCTTTGCTGGCCAGGCTAAAATATTTCTCAAAACGACGCACGGAAAGATTCGATACAATATCAAATCCTTTTCGATATCCAAGATTCAATCCTTTTATCCTCACATATAGATGCGGAATATTGTAAACGATCAAAAAAAGCGGTATAGCCACCCAGCTAAACAAGCCGATCGTTACGGCCATGGCCGCTGCTGCCGGTTTGAATCCATTCCAAAAAAGCCGGTCACCGATAACACCCAGCACCCCCACTGTCCGGTTTTTAAACAAGTTTATAGGTTGATGGTTTTTCCATTTTTTGTGTTTAGCTTCTTCTTCCAGCTTGGAAACGGCACCCAGGCTCCAGGTACTGAAATAGGGATGTGCATTAAAAAATTCTATATGTCGTCTTAAAAAAGCCTGACGTTCTCGTTCGTCACCGTAAAGCCGGTTTAAAACAGGTATGAGACAATAACAAAAACCCAATCCCAGCATTGACTGAAAATTCCAGGAGCCCTGTATCAAAAAACTTTTAAAAAGAATGCGATATAGATCCGAGCGTTTGATACGCTCCATAACAAACGACTCCATTTTATATCAAAGAAACCAAAATAAATCCGCCCACGACCGATGCAAGGAGCAACCACCACTCTCTTTTGCTGTAAAAAATATAAAATAAAATTGCAAAACCAATACCCAAAAAGGCGCTGCTAACCGGAGCCAGCCAGTTATCAACAAAAAGAGGCAAAAAATCAATAACCAGAGGAAGTATAATTCTGCCTCCCAAAAAAATCAAAACAAAAGTCGTGACAACTCCACTGAAAAATAAAAACCAGAGAGAACATAAATGCGCCCGCTCGATGTGCGAAACCTTAAGGGATTCAATTGTTAATAAAGCATGATATCGCTTACCGTTAAAATTACGCATTAAAAGGACAACCTTGCCGCCGATATACGCTGTTAATACCCCAAACAAAAGTGAAAGGGCCAGGGAAGACGTCGGACGCCCTGTAACTTCAACGCTAAAAATTGCCACAGCCGCAGCAACAACAGATCCGATATTGCCCTCGGAAAAATAGGCGGCGCCAACAGGCAGTTCATTCAACCAAATCAACTGCAAAAACAACCCCACAGCAAAAGCCAGGGGAAAATTTCCCATCAATAGCCCGACTACAGAAGCTGCAACAATCGGTTGCGAAACCATAAACTGGAATGCTGCTGTCGTATCCAGCGCTACAATACCTCCCCATAAGGCAACAGCTAGCAGTTCAAGCCACATAAAAAACTCCGGGAAAATGATTGAATTCTAAAAAATCAGGAAACCCTGTGCGCGGGCTCGGGTTGAATATAATATTAACTGTTTTTGACCAAAAAATCAACAAAAATTGTAATTTGAATAAAAACCTGAAATTAGAAAAACAAAAACACCTTGATTTTTATTGAATGGCTGAGTATATTTCTTAATTATAAAAATTCCGCCAAAAAGATCTTGTAAAAAATAAGCAACGAGGTATTATTTATGGCTTTAATGAATCGAATGCGACAAAACACCAAGACAATTCTGCTTATATTGGTGGGAGCGTTTATAGCAACCATCATATTTAATTGGGGTATGGGCGGAGTTAAACAAACCCAGACCCGCGGCGTTATTGGTGAAGTAAATGGCGATGAAATATCTTATGATGAATTTTATAATCAATATCAATCTCAAATGGCACAATATCGCGAACGATCCGGTGAAGACCCGGAAGGATATCAGCTGCAACAGCTCGAAAATCAGGTTTTCGAGGGGCTCGTACAGCAACGCCTGATTGCGGATTATATCCAAAAAATGAATTTGGATGCAACCAATGAAGAAGTGGTTCAAACCATTTTTAATGATCCGCCGGAGTTGATCAAAAATCAGGAGGTGTTCCAGGATTCGGCCGGAAATTTCAATATGGAAAAGTATCAACAGGCGCTTAACAATCCCGGCGCGGATTGGGTCCCGGTCGAAAATTATGTCAGAGCCAGCCTGCCCTATGAGAAACTCGACAGAATGCTCAAAGCATCCGTATTGGTTTCGGAAACAGATACTTATCTTGAATATCTCAAACAAAACGCCAAAATCAAAATAGATTATCTCTTTTTCAATGCGACCAACTATGCGAAGGAAGTTCAGGCTCCCGGCGATACCGAAATTTTAGAGCATTATCAACAACACAAAGAAGAATATCATGAGAATGAACGGCGCAGTTTGAAATATGTCTTTCTGGAAACCTCGACGACAAGCGCTGATACCCAGCGAATCTATAACGAAGCCGAAGAATTGTTAAAAGAAGCCAAAGAAGGAGCCAATTTTGGTGAGCTGGCCAAAATTTACTCCCAGGATCCCGGCTCGGCACAACAAGACGGCGACCTCGGATATTTTGGCCGGGGACAAATGGTAAAACCATTTGAACAAGCTGCATTCAATGCCCGGGAAGGTGACATTGTCGGCCCCGTCACCTCACAATTCGGCGTTCACATTATCAAAGTTGTCGACAAAAAACGCGAACAGGGCGAAATGCAGGTTCGGGCCAGTCACATTCTCCTGAAATTTGAAGCCTCACCCATGACTGTTGAATCTCAGCGAGAAGAAGCGGAATACATCTCCGAGTTCGCCATAGAGACCAATTTGGATACAGTTGCACAGGCAGAAGGAATAGAAATACAAATTACTCCGCCCTTTGAAAAAGAAGCCTTTATTCCAGGAATTGGTATGGAACAGCGAATTAACCGCTTTGCATATCGTAGTCAAGTCGGCACTGTAAGCCCTGTCTACAACACGGCAAAAGGCTTTTATGTTGTTGAGGTTGCAGAGGTCATTCCCGAACACACCAAACCCCTGGAAGAGGTTCGCAATCAAATCATCAATAAACTCGAAGAAGAAAAAAGGATGCAAGTGGCAAAAAACCGGGCTAAACGGATTTACGAACAAATCCAACAAGGAACACCGCTGGATGAGGCTGCAATGCAGGACAGCTTGCAGGTAAAATCCTCAGACCTGGTCAATGTGTCCGCATCCATCAAAGGCATAGGCCGGGAACCCAGAGTGACAGGCGCCGCTTATGCGCTGCAAGTTGGCGAAATTTCCAAACCGGTCAAAGGCAGTCGTGGTTATTATCTCATTCAGCTGATCGATAAAAAGGATATCAACGAAGAGAACTATGCCGGCCAAAAAACAAGCCTGCTCTATCAGCTGATAAACCGACGCCAGAACATGATTTACAATCAATGGTATACAAGACAAAAGGAAAAATCGAATATCGAGGATTATCGCGGCATGTATTTTTAAAATTCCGCTTTAACGCCAAGAACAAAATGACGCATCGGCAAAAGATTACTCTCCATAGGCGCATAGTTGTATTGCAATAAATTGTTCACGGCAAAATGAACGGCGAATTGGTTATATCGGTATAATAAACGGGTGTCAATGATCTTCATTGGTACCCGTTCGTTTATGGGGTAAACCTTAACCGCTTCGATCCGGCTTGCGTAACGATAATCCAGCTGCCATTGAAACGTTTTGAATCGAAGCGCGGCCTTGAGGTTTCCGATTGTCTCCGGCCGATAGGGCAGGGGGGCGTTAACATGTAAATTTTCATGATCCATTGTCGTCATACTGGTTTGCAGATCAACCTCCAGAAAATAGATCGGAAAAGAGGTGTTCACCGACAATTCAACGCCTCGAATACGCGCCCGCGGCACATTGCGAAACTGGATCTGACCCCGAATCAAATCCATATGCGCTTCGATCAATTCCCAGTACTCGTTATCAAAAAATGAAACATCGATATTAAAAAAATCTGTAAAGTAATGCCTGAATCCGATATCATAAGCCCAGGAACTCTCGGCTTTGAGGTCCGGATTGGATAAAACTTTAAAATTCATCACATTATACTCAAAAAAGCGTTC
Source organism: Candidatus Zhuqueibacterota bacterium (assembly GCA_014728085.1). Lineage (GTDB taxonomy): Bacteria > Zhuqueibacterota > Zhuqueibacteria > Residuimicrobiales > Oceaniaggregativiventaceae > Oceaniaggregativivens_A. The sequence goes on along the minus strand of WJMF01000164.1, from coordinate 54,759 downwards.
CACAATGGTGGCAGCCCGAAAGCCGCTGCCTACCGATCCCCTCACCGTCGTTGTGGACCAGGGTTGCCAGTTTATGCCCAGGCGCGGACTGAAGAGGTCTTCCTTTAATCCGTTAATGAGCTGATAGCGGTCATAGCGAAAGCCGGTGGTGACGCGAAGGTTGTCATTTATTTTCCATTCATCCTGAAAATAGGGACCAATAAAATATCCTTTGTGATCGCCGAAAAATTTGGCACTTCCGGCATCGTACTGAAACTGCACGCCGCCGGTAAAATGGTGAGGAGAAACAGGAAGATAATCAAATTGTACCTCAACCCCCTGGCCGATAGCAGGATTAAAATCAGCGCTGCTGCTGAATTGATTGCCCATCAACGTACGAACAAAAGATCCCCGAAACTGAATTGAAAACTTGGCGGAAAATGGAATGGTTACTTTGGTGTAAAAATTTAGCTGATTGACGTCAGCCTGGTTTCCCAGATTACGCGGGTCAACCTCGTAAGGATCATTTTGGCTCTTCCACTGCAGGAAAAATCCGCGATCGATCTTACTATAAGCAATATAGTTGTTCCACAACACATCGCCAAACCGATAATCGAGCTTTCCCGTCAGAGCAATCTTTTGCGCATCGCCCAGCTCCCTGTATCCCGTAGACATAAAGCGGGAAGCCGACAAACGCAAACCCAACGAGCCGATTCGCTTGCTATAACTGACATCTTCCCGGGTGAAATGCAGCCGTTCATGATTCGTCCAATACCACTCCTGGTAAAAAGGATCGTCATAGCGTCCAACACTGTAGGAAATGCCGAGTTTGCCCTGCGGCGAAGGATCTTTGGTAATAATGTTGACGACGCCACCCAGCGCCGAAGCTCCCCACAATGTCGAGCCTGCACCCTTTAAAACCTCGATCTGCTCCACATCAAAAGGGGAAAGCATATCCCAATTGAACTCGCCGGTATCGCTGGCATATACCGGGACGCCATCCAAAAGCAATAAAACTTTATTGCCGGCTCCAAACGTATAACCCGTCGATCCGCGTATATTGATCTGATTTCCGACAAAATGCACACCCGGCATGGTTTCCAGCGCCTCTATCAAATCGACCGGATTGCGCTGTTCGATCTCTTTGGCGGTTATCACGGAAATGGAGACCGGCGCCTGATCCAGCCTCTGTTTGGATTTTCCGCCCAAAACAACAATCGGATCAAATTCAATGGGCGTTGCGACCAATTTTATATCGAGCCGGTTGTTCTGACCAACCCGTAATCGTACCTCTTTAAATATTTTGGCCCGGTATCCGATCATTGAGGCCCGCACCGTAAAACTGCCCACCGGAGCTCTTTCAATAATATACTTTCCCTGTAAATCCGTACTCGCACCCCTTGTCGTACCCAGTATCTGTATATTGACACCGGCAAGGGGGGTACCGTCTTCCGAATCAACGACCCGACCGCTCAGCCCCGTATGTTGCGCAAAGATAATACCCGGGCTGCAAATCAATATAAAGACAATTATAGCGTATTTTTGCATTTGCCGATCAATCCTCTATCTTGTTCCAGTCAGCCTCGATATTTATACCGCTTCTGGTCTCGCCGCTGGAAAGCGTTACCTTGCCCGGATGTTCCGGTGCCGCCGGATCGCGATAGACGCCGATCTCTCTAAAATCCATTAATGCCGCATTTTCCGGCAACCAATAAGCCGCGATATAACCGGTCCCCCCGCGTCGAACCGGCAAAATAAAATCATAGGGATTCTCATCAACACCAAAATCAATGGATTTCAAATAGATGAGAAAGTGTACCGGTGCTTCCGGCTTGTATTTAAACGCCGCAACCGCAACCGCCAGGGTGTTGTCCGGAAAGGGACCGTTAAAGGTTATCGTCCCCTTGATGGCGGCATCGCGGTTGACGCCGTTCCAGTCCGCGATCAACGACTTTTTCACCACCGGCTGTTCCCGCGTGATATCAAACCCCATTGGCAGATAGAAATTGGTATAGTCCAATGGCATGGCCAGTATATCCGCGAGATTGGATTTGGTATCTGAGCTGTACCACCACAGCGCAAAGGCATCATAGTGACCATAGGGCAAATCGATCCCGGTGGAAATCTGTTTCTGATCCAGCGGCAGACTATTGGGCACCTGATAGAGTTCATTGATCGCATGCGGTGGAAATTGCGGCGCCACAATGAGATAGATTCCCCGTGTGTTCGGCGGTGCCTCGCCGCGAAAAGAGACATCCACTTCAAGGCGGCCCGGCAGGGGGGCAATGCCGTGATCAACTGAGCACCCGCCCACAACAAGCAGGCTTGCAAATATATAGAATAAAGATCTTGTCATCATACGCTCTACCTGATATAGACCAGTTTTCGGGTTTGAACAACATCGGCAGCGGATAGTTTTAGAATATAAAGCCCCGAAGCAACACTCTCTCCCCGGGAATTTGTCGCCGCCCAGGCCAGCTCATGCACACCGCCGGGAAAATGGTCATCAGCCAGTCTGACCACCTCTTTGCCCGTCAAATCGTAGACCGATATGACCAGATGCTGAGGCCGCGACAAGGCAAAGCGAACCCTGGTGGTGCCGTTGAAAGGATTGGGATAATTCTGCCAGAGCCTGAAAGCATCCGGCACCGAATGCGCGACATCATCAACACCGGCCACAAGCCGATGCTGAGGAGGTCGGATCGGGGTTTGTATCCAGGTCGCCAGTTTTTCGGCAAACACCCGATCCTTATTGGCAGGCAAAAAATAGGCGATGAACCCCAATTCGAGGTTGATGTTGCCGGGATCGGTCTGGCGGTGCATCATCAATCCATGATCGCCATAACTTTTCATGTCACCTGTATCGCTGTTTTCAGCATCAATATCATCGGAAACACCGCCACCGGCATTGTCGCGGTAATATAACTGTACGCTTTGCCAGTTGCTTTCCTCAAGTTCAACATAATTGAAAAAGGTGCCCTGTTCACCGCTGACCATGTTCCATTCCGAGATGGGCACATCAACGGATGTATCCACCTGGTCCGGGTTGCCGTCCACAACAATGCCGGTGTTATGGCGGTTATAGTAACGCATGCCGGCGGCATTCGCGTTTAAATCCCAGGACTGCCGAATGTATTCCAGCTCCACGTAATAATCTTCACCCGGATCGAGTTCTGAACTCAGACTATCCGAATGCAGACTGGCTCCTCCCTCGATTGTGCCGCTGAAGGGATAAAACTTTGTCCGCACATAAAAGCCAAATTCATCTATCCGTGAATTTTGTCCTCCCACCGTCTGCCGCACTTCACGGACCACGCGAACGACGGGATTTGCCGTATAGGATAAATAGTCTTCATTATCATAGACAACGAGAAAATCCTCGTCTCCTGCCGGCGTTCCATTTTTACCAATCGGAAGATAAAATGATCCCCTGGTGATACTGCCCTGAAAACGCAACTTTTGGATATCAAAAATATCAACTCCCGTCCCAAACGGCGATTTGATGGATACATTTGACAATAAACCGTTCTGCGCGCTCGTCTGTTGCCGCTGAAGCCGCACCCTGTACATATTACTTTCAACGATATGCTGATAGGGTTCAAAGCTCATACCGTATTTTGTCGCCACCGAATCCGGCATGGTTAATGTAGAGGAGCGGTAGAGGTAAGCATACCCTTCGCAGTCGCTATTCAATGGATCGACAAATCTGAGTTCCAGCCGGTCGTGCGTTACTGCCTCTTCATTATCGATCCAGCTATCATCCGGAGCCTTGTCTCCCAGATCCGCCGCCATAAAGGAAAGCTCATCATCCACATCCCATTCCGGCAATGTGTCTGTTATGGAATACATAAAGCTGTTCGTGTTGGGCTGGACATAGAAATGCCGCGGAGCGCGATTTTCATAAAACGGATCGTCAAGCTTGACCCGTTCGTCGATCTGGAAGGGTATCATGCTCCAGCTTTCGCTGTCGCTGTCATAGGCAAAAACAAAAATCTCATTCACCGGCACACCGGTATATTCCCGAGCGGACCAGCCATTGATAACGATGGGTTCATAGGGCCGCACTGTAGACAATTTTTCTGTTGCAACAGCGACAACAACCAACAACAAAATAAAAACAATGACCTTTTTCATAATTTTACCCCATATTAGCCAATTTACAATCACCGTTAACGATTTCGCGCATCAATCTGAATAGTCTGTTTAATTTGTCCTTCTGAATCGACCAAAATACCATACTCCCAAAGATTCACCGTTGAACACACATGCTTTGGAGCCATCAGGATATAATCGCCGATGTTCAGATTTTTTCCCGCCGGCAGAGCCAGAACGGTATGTTCCTCACTAAAACTTTTAATTCGCACATCCGCTTCATTAAAAACATCAGGCAGGCCCTGATCAATGGACCAGCGCTTGTGGCCGATGTTCAACGTCGCCAGTCCCTCCGCCGGCAAATCAACGACCTGTGCCAAAAGCAAGGCTGCAACCTCAAAGGTATTATCCAAAATACCTGCGTGATCCGAGTCCGAATATATCCATGTTCCCGGGGACACAAAAAGTGTCATTTCCGGATTGGCCTGCGACAGAACCTCCAGATCAGCCAGAAACCCCGGAGTGCCGCCAATCATGACGGAGGGCACGTTTATCCCTTCCCGGGTAAAGCGGTTTTTACACCAGAGCAGGTCGGTCATGCTCTGATGTGCAATGTGCTGCCGCTCTGATGCCTCGGCGCTGTGATTGTGACCGGCATACGCATGAATGCCGGCAAATCTCAAACCGTTCATTTTTTCAGCATAACGACACAACTGCAGGGCAGAGTCGGGCGAGGCACCGGTACGGTGCATGCCGACGTCGATATCCAGGTAATAATAAAGCGCCGGTATCGTTGCAGGCATGGTTTGTTTTAAAATATCAACATGTGCCGGATGTGAAATTTGAACAAACCACTCGATTTTATCGTTTTCCTGCATCCATGAAAACAAGCGTCTCGCATCGTGTAACAATAACGGATAAGCGATGAAAATTTTGTCAACCCCACACTTTACAAGCAAATCAACTTCATTGAGAGAGCTCTTGAAAAAAGATATCCCCTCGTTTTTTAAAAGTCCGGTTATATAGGCCGATTTGTGTGTTTTTACATGGGGACATAAATTTCGAAACGACAGGTCAAGATGTTGCGCAGCTAAAAGCGCTCTCATTTGTTGAATGTTTGCCTGAATTCGATCCTCGAACAGAATCAGCCGCGGTGTAGCGACATCCTCCGGCTTTTCGAGTCTATAGGGGCTGTTACCCAACCGGGGCAAATGGAATTTCATTTAACCTTTACATCTACCGTTTTATCTAACTGTATATTATTCGAGACGATTTTGATGAACCGCAATCCATATCGTTGGGTCTGACTTTTGTTTGATGAGACCCACTGGCTTAGATTGGGAAGTTCAAGGTTCATTCCGGTTGTTGAGATAAAATACCGATTGGGCCAGTAGCCGATACGGGCAGCCGGTTCACAGGGGTCAAAGGGTATCCAGCCGTATTCGGGTAGAAAGAATTCAATCCAGTGCCACGGCGCCGCTTCGCTTTCGGTGATCCGATAACCCGTCACCAATCTCGCCGGAATTCCACTGGCCCGGCAATAGGATAAAAAAAGCACAGAAGCGTTTATACTGTTCCCCACCGACGTTGTATCCGGAAGCCGGTTGCGATGCTGTTGCAAAAGCGTGCTGTCATTTTCGCTATAGCCGCGGCCGAGAGCTTGAAAAGCATAAAAGCCGTTTTGCTTTTCCTCAACCCGAACGGTGCTGGTTTCCAATTGATCAAAGGGAATCAGGGCCGGATCCTCCCGGGTGTAAAAACGATAAAATGCGCTGGTGCGATCATAGTCGCCAACCCGCTCAGGATCGATATCATAATCTTGTTCATAGCAAGTACAGGAAAATCGCAGTTGTATATCCGGAATCTTGTCGACGGAATCAAGATTCCAGTATGCATATCGGTTACCGTGACGACTATCGATATAGGTCAGATAATCGGATGGCTTGATTTGCTTTATTTTAAAGCCCCGTTGCGCCCGGGACTCTGTGGGCAAAAACGACCATATCAACAAATAAGGGGTGGACGGTTCCTCTACCTTTAATATCTCCAATTCAGCTTTGAACCCAAGCTCGACAATACGGGGATTCGATAAAGCCGGGCGATAATGAACATTCTCGGGTTTAAAGTCAGGCCGTAAAGCGACCGAACCCGTCTCCGGCAGCGGCGCCCCCCGAAAAATGGAAGCGCAATGAAAATAAAACAGTTGAAACAGAAATAAAAGGCAAAGTAAATATTTTGTATTCATTTTCAAGATCCTGAAATAACCGCCATAGCGGCAAACAAACGCTCATAACGCCATTTCGCAAATATGTGAATAATCTACATAAAGCCTTATGTAAAATCAAGCGAAAAGAAGCAGGCGAGAGGATACTCGGAAGATGAATATTGATAAAGCAGGCATCATTTTTACGACTTGAGTTTTAATGTAAATTTTCTATTTTAATATAACTCGAATAGAAACGCCTGACGATGTTATTACGGAAAGGAACCGTTATGAAAAGACAGGTTGTTCTTCTTTTGCTTGTAGCAGGCCTCACCACCTTGCCGGCCAAATCCGGAGAAAAATTAACCTTTGATCAGGTCTACAACCGGGCAGAGCCGCGCTTGCTCACCTCCCTTCCGGCTATACGGGGCTGGTGGGACCAGAACCACTATCTGGAGCTCGTCGATCGCGACCGCTTGGTCCGTATCAATGCCGGGAGCGGTGACACCACACTTGTTGTGGATTATAAAGCCCAGGAAACCTTGCTTCCCGAAGGTTTTTCATTGCGCAGGGCCGCCGATCGAACAGAGGATTACCGTAAATTCATTTTACAAAAAGACGGGAATCTTTATTTTTTTAACCGTGACAAGCAGGAATTAAAACCCCTCACCGCCCAGGCTTTGCAGGAAAAAAACCCGACATTGTCGCCGGACGGCAATGCTGTTGCCTATACCAGAAATCATAATCTTTACGTTCTCGATATCGAAACCGGCCTTGAGCACCAGTTGACCGACGATGGAAGTAATGTCATCTATAACGGCCGGGCATCCTGGGTCTATTATGAAGAAATTTTGGGCCGGCGCAGCCGCTACAAAGCATTCTGGTGGTCGCCAAACAGCGACATGATCGCCTTCCTGAGATTCGACGATTCAAAGGTTCCCCGCTTTCCCCTCTATAAAGCCGACGGAAAACACGGACTGCTGGAGTGGATGCATTATCCCAAAGCCGGAGACCCGGTTCCTGATGTCAAGCTGGGTGTCGCCCACATCAAAGATGGCAGAATCGTATGGATCGACATTGAAAACAGAGCGGACAACTATGTTGCCTGGCCCACCTGGACACCTGATAGTAAAACGCTGATTTACCAATGGATGAATCGCGATCAAAACCTGCTAATGCTATTTGCCGCTGATCCACTTGACGGGAAAAGTGCAACGGTTTACACGGAAAAACAGGATTCCTGGGTTTCCTTTATAGAAGACCTTCATGTACTGAAGGACAATCAATTCTGTCTATTTATAAGCGATAAAAGCGGCTGGTCGCACCTTTATCTCTGCTCCCTGGATGGCAAAAAAATAAAACAACTCACCCAGGGCGATTGGGCCGTACGGGATATCGAACGACTCGATGAAGACCATGAAAAAATATATTTTCATGCGAACAAAAAATCAACGGAAACCCAACTCTTTTGCATTGATATCAACGGCAAAAATCTCAAACAAATCACCCGTAAACCGGGCACGCACAGGTGCCAGGTCTCTCCGGCAGGCACCTATTTTATCGACAGATTCGAAGACATTCATCACCCCGGGCAAATGATTCTTTTTACAACCAGGGGCGACACGCTGCGGACCCTGGGCGACCGACGCCTTGCCGGGATGGATCATTACAAACTCGGCACCCCCGAGTTGTTTACCCTTCCGTCCGGTGATGGCTATGATTTGCCGGCCTGCTGGATTTTGCCACCTGATTTTGATCAATCGAAAAAATATCCGGTTCTCTTTTCGGTTTATGGCGGTCCCGGATCAAAATCCGTTACCAATGACTTTCATCGCCTCAGCAATTACTATCTGGCCCAAAATCAAATTATTTACCTGTCCGTCGATCATCGCGGATCCGGTCATTTTGGTAAAAAAGGAAAAGCCCTTATGCATCGCAATCTTGGAAAATGGGAAATGCATGATCTGATTGCAGCCGTCAAATGGCTGCAAAAAAAGCCTTTTGTCGATTCAACAAAAATCGCCATCACCGGCGGTAGCTATGGAGGTTATGTTACCTGTATGGCGCTGACCTTTGCAAGTGAATACTTTACACATGGAATCGCCCTGTTTTCGGTTACTGACTGGCATTTATATGATAATGTCTATACAGAGCGCTATATGGATCACCCTGACGAAAATCCACAGGGATATTCCTTTGGATCGGTTATGAGCCATGCGAAAAAATACAAGGGTAAACTCCTCATCACCCATGGCACCATGGATGACAACGTGCATATGCAAAACACGATACAGCTCATCGATGTTCTGCAGGACCACAATAAGACTTTCGATCTGATGCTCTATCCCAATGAACGGCATGGTATAGGATTTCCCAAATACAAACACCAAATCCGAAAAACTTTAGACTTTTGGTTTACTCAACTCCTCGACAAACCCTTTAATCCCGAACGACATTAACAACAGATGATCGTAATGACGATTAGAAGCATATAAAAACAAAAAGGGTGCTCCCCATGTGAGAGCACCCTTTTTAGATCGATTTATAGCCGGGATTATTTGTCTTTCGGGAATTCCTCGTGCTGCGGCCAGACATGAGGCTCTTCCTTTATCTTGTCCATCAACTCCTGAATGCCTCGCTGGAGCTGGGCATCATATTCCCTGGCCATCTCAGCGGGATGGAGATCAACTCTAATGTCCGGTTCGACACCTTCGTTTTCAATAACCCATTTACCTTTGACATCATAAATACGGTAATCCGGTGCGGTCAATCCTCCGCCGTCGATCAAAGAAATAAACATCGAAACACCAACAAGCCCTCCCCAGGTTCGGGTTCCGATAATCGGGCCCATTTTTCGAAGTCTGAATTCATAAGGCAACTCGTCACCACCCGATCCGGCCTGCCGGTTGGTTAAGAGAACTTTATGTGCCCAGGTAACAACAGCAGGTGTGGTTTGATCGTGAGAGTAGCGCCGGGTCCAGTAACTGTGCAACGGTTTGTCCAGTCTTCTCAGGAAAATATCAGGGTCCAGACCTCCGCCATTAAAACGGCCGTCGATAATCAACCCTTTTTTACGGGTTTGAGAATAAAAATATTTCGGAAATTCAACCGCCGAACCGAGATAGGTATCAGGAAGATGAATATAGCCGATCTGCCCCTGCGATGCCTTTTCAGCAACCAGACGGTTGTGTTCCACCCAATTCAGGTAGCGTAAAAAATATTCATTTCTCAACGGCTTGACGATAAACGTTCGCGCCCCCTGCAAATCCGGCTCGTCGTTGACGGTGATGGCAACCTGTTTTCCGGCTAGATTTTGAAAATAACTGTAAATGTTTTTATCGGCCGTGACCTGTACATCATTAACTTTGAGAAGGTAATCCTGTTCTTCTACATTCACACCGGGTTTGGCCAGAGGTGGATATATCTCTCGCGACCAGTCCGGCACCTGGTAAATTGTTTCAACTCTGTAGAGATTATGGTCTTTGTCGACCTGCCAATCCACACCCAACAGACCGACATTGACTCTCTCTGCCTGTCGTTTTCGGTCTCCGCCATATACATAGGTATGAGAGGTATTCAACTCACCGATGAGTTCACCGATAACAAAACGTATATCCTGACGACAAGTGGCGCGTGTGAGCAGGTTCTCATACTTTTTCTTCTCTGCAGCCCAATCCAGACCATGCATATCGGGTTCATAATAAAAATCCCTTTCCATGCGCCAGGCTTCATTAAAAATCTGCAGCCATTCAGCCATAGGGTGATGCCAGACTGTCAAATCACCGAGACTCAAAGCCTTGCCGTCTCCATTCCTGGCATCGGCATCCAGGAAATAAAGGTCGTTGTTCTTTTGGTATAGAATATGTTTGTGATCGGCCGACAAATGGTATCGGTCGATCTTTTCCACCACTGTTTCTTCCTTGCGCTCATCAAAAGAATAAAAGTACAAATCCATCGGCCCCGGCTGGCGAAACTCGAATCGATTGAAGTCACCTTTGTCTTTATTGAGATAGAACAGGCCCGTGGACGTCGCACTCAGGTGCCTGTAATTTCCTCTTTCTACCGGAATGGCTTCTATACGATCCTCGAGTCCGTTGAACTCGATAATGACGTTAACATCCTTTGAATCGCTTTTGTCTGTCTCCTCTTTTGCGTTTTCGTTAGCCCGGACCTCATCCGATCGAAAACTCAACAAAGACGGAACGCCCTTGTGAAGCGATAGCGCATAAATACCGGCAACGTTTTTGTAAACCATTTCCCATTCAAAATCACAGAACGTCGGATCAAAACGACGATTGGAGATAAAAAAGAGATGATTTCCATCCGCAGAAAAAACCGGATGAAAATCGTTAAAAAGCCCATTGCTTACGCAATGTGCTTTTCCGCTCTCCAAAGAATAGATATAGACCTTGGTTACCAAATCCACATCCATTTTTGAATAAGCAACATAACGGCTGTCCGGCGACCAGTTGAAATCATATATCGCTTTTTGGTCCAGAGATATATCAACATTTTCATATTTCGCCTTGTCAATATTGACGATTTGTTTGCGTTCAACATCGATATAATTGCAGCTCAGTGTTTGATCTGCAAAGGCAATTTTTTTACTGTCGGGTGACCATTTCAAGGTATGACGATAGCCGTCTTTAAAATCCGTTAGTTTTTGAGTTGTATTGTTTACAGTATTTTGAATATAGAGATTATATTCTCCGCTCTGATCCGAAAAATAGGCCACATATCTTCCATCCGGAGACCATACCGCATCTTTTTCCCTGGCTCCGGATGAAGCGGTTAAATTGCGGACCGACCCCTCTTCTTTGGGAATGGTAAAGATGTCGCCGCGCGCCACAACGATTGCCCGGTTGCCTGAAGGAGAACTCGCGATATCGGTAACATAGGACTTGACCTCTTTCAAATAGGGTCGCAACTCGGGAAAATCAGCGCGTACCTCTATAGGTACTTTTTGATAAGATTTTGATTGCGTATTCAAAATCCAGATGTCACCACCATTTTCATAGACGATACGATCACCTCCCATGCTGGGCCGCCGCACATCGTATTCGCTGTGATTTGTATATTGTTCAATGGTTCGCGACTCGGTGTCGTACGCAAAAACATTCAATGTCCGCTCGCGATCTGAACTAAAAAAAATCTTGTTACCGATCCACATTGGTATTCGATCGGTACCCTCAAAATTGCTGATATTGATTTCTTTTTCTTCCTTTAGATCATAAAGATAAACCTCCTGGGCCAATCCGCCCTTGTAGCGCTTCCAGGTGCGATGTTCCCGGGCCACTTTATTATAAGCAATTTTATTGCCATCCGGCGAAAAGCTCCCCTGTACCGCTTCATGCAAAATCAACTGCTCCAGCCCGGTTCCGTCAGGGGCAATGAGATACAGTCGTTCGAAGCGGTTGTAACTATGACGGCGAGAACGAAAAATGATCTTGTTTTTTAAATCATGCCATCCGACAATCTGATCTTCGCCGGGATGATAGGTTAACCGGGTGATCTCACCGCCGTAAATATTCATAACATAAACATCAGCATTGCCGTCATATTCCCCGGTAAAGGCCACAAGCTGACCATCGGGGGATATTTTGGGATATCTCTCCTCACCATCATGAATGGTCAGGCGGGTCGCGATTCCCCCCTCTGCCGGGACGGACCAGATGTCCTCACCGGAAACAAAAACGATCAAATTGTCGTGTATATCAGGGAAGCGCATCAATGGTTCCTCTGCAAAACCCAATGCAATCCATAGAAAGCTGATCAGAACCAAAAGCAACCGTTGCCCGAAAACCCCGCCCTGTCGAAGCGGGCGGGAAAGTGTCTTTACTGTTTTCATTTTGTTCTCCTTGTCAATGATATGGTTTTGCCTCTACAGGCTTTTTTTTTTTACAATTGAAAAGTTAATAAAGCCGGCCATGAAAATCAATATCTATATATGAGCAGAGAATTTATATAAATTTATTTCTATTGATTTCTCGCGATAAATTCATTAACTTTTAGTCTTTATGAAAATCAGGTCAGTGTATTTATGAAACAAGACAAACTTCGAAATTTTTGCATCATCGCGCATATAGACCACGGCAAATCAACTTTGGCCGACCGGTTGTTGGAGATTACCGGAACAATGACCAAAGAGGAAATGAAGGAGCAGATCCTTGACAATATGGATCTGGAACGCGAACGCGGCATTACAATAAAAATGCACGCCATCACGATGGAATACCAGGCCGATGATGGGCAAAAATATAATCTCAACCTCATCGATACGCCCGGGCATGTCGATTTTACCTATGAAGTATCGAGAAGCCTGGCGGCCTGTGAAGGGGCGGTTCTGGTTGTCGATGCCGCCCAGGGCGTGGAAGCTCAAACCGTCAGCAATCTCTATCTCGCTATCGAAAACGATCTCGAGATCATCCCGGTAATCAATAAAATAGATCTACCCAGTGCCAGAGTCGAAGAAATAAAACAGCAAATCATCGAACTGCTTGGCTGTAAAGAGGAAGAAATCCTTTTAACCAGCGCCAAAACAGGTGAGGGCGTCAAATCGGTTCTCAATGCGATTGTAAATAAAATTCCGCCTCCTGGCGGTGACAGTGATCACCCCACTCGGGCGCTTATCTTCGATTCCGTCTTCAATACCTACCGTGGTGCCATTGCCTATGTCCGCATTGTCGAAGGTTCTCTTGTCCCGGGTGAAATGATCAAATTCATGTCGACGGGAAAAACCTTTGAACTACAGGAGGTGGGTGTCTTTCGCTTCGGCAACATTCGCACCACGAAGCTCTCGGCAGGAGAAGTGGGTTATGTCATCGCTGGTGCCAAGGATGTAAAAGATACGCGGGTCGGTGACACGATAACTACTGTCGAAACTCCCGCCACCAAGCCATTGCCCGGATATCGCGAAGTCAAACCCATGGTCTTCAGCGGAATGTTTCCTTCGGATGCAGAAAATTATGAAGATCTTCGCAGTGCCCTCGAAAAATTGAAATTAAACGATTCTTCACTATTCTACGAACCGGAAACCTCGATGGCCCTTGGGTTCGGTTTTCGCTGCGGATTTTTAGGTCTTCTGCATATGGAAATCATTCAGGAACGGCTTGAACGGGAATATGAACTCGATCTGGTGAGCACTGTGCCGAATGTTGAGTTTCATATCTACGACGCTAACAATGAAATGCACAAAGTCGATAATCCCGCCGACTTGCAGGAAGCCGGCAACATCGACCGTATTGAAGAACCCTATATTCGAGCCAACATTCTGACACCATCTGAATTCATCGGCAATATTATGCCCCTGGCAATGGAAAGACGTGGTATTTATCACAATACGGAGTATCTCGATACAACACGAGCCGTCCTGCATTACGATTTCCCCCTGGCTGAAGTAATTTTCGATTTTTATGATCGTTTGAAATCCCTAAGCCGGGGGTATGCATCCTTTGATTATGAATTTGTCGGCTTTAGACCGGGAGATGTTGTCAAACTCGACATTCTGCTAAACGGAGAAAAAGTAGACGCCCTGTCTGTGGTGGTTCACCGCGAAAAAGCCTACGAATGGGGAAGAAGGGTTTGTGAAAAATTACGCGAACTCATACCGCGCCAGATGTATCAGGTCGCTATTCAGGCCGCTATCGGCAGCAAGGTGATCGCCCGCGAAACCGTTAAAGCACTGAGGAAAAATGTAACTGCAAAATGCTATGGCGGCGATATTACCCGCAAGCGCAAACTCCTGGAAAAACAAAAAGAAGGTAAAAAACGGATGAAACAACTGGGCAAAGTCCAGGTGCCCCAGGAAGCGTTTCTGTCCATCCTTAAGGTCGATTGAGGCAGAGCATGATTAAAGCAGAGCATTTGACAAAAAAATACGGTTCGTTCATTGCTGTTGATGATTTGTCCCTGAGGGTTGAGAATGAATTGTTTGTCTTCTTGGGTGTGAACGGAGCGGGGAAAACCACAACCATAAAGATGATGAATGGACTGCTTCGCCCCGGCCGAGGCAAAGTCTGGATTCACGGCATCGACATTCAGGAAAATCCGGTCAAAGCCAAGCGAATGACCGGCCTTGTCCCCGAAGAACCCTTTCTCTATGAAAAACTCAAAACACATGAATTTATTCGCTTTTTAGCAGACATTTATAAAATACCGCCAACCCTTGCAAAAAGGAGAATGGACCAGCTCTTTGATATTTTCGAGCTCGCAGAACACGCCGATGCTCTGATCGATGAACTCTCGCACGGAACGCGGCGAAAAGTCGCTCTTGTCGGTGCCCTCATTCATGATCCGGAAGTGCTTTTTCTGGATGAACCCACAATCGGACTCGATCCGGAAAGCGTGCGCACATTCAAAACCCTGCTCGATGGCCTGATAAAACAGGGTAAAACCATTTTCATGTCCACCCATATCCTCGAACTGGCGGAAAAGATGTGTCACCGGATCGGTATTATTCATCAGGGAAAACTACACAAAGTCGCCACCCTTCAGCAATTAAAAACAGAAAGCGGATACAATGACCTGGAAAATATCTTTTTAAACATCATCGGAAGCAAAAACGACTCCTCTTTACAATCTTTTCTACAGGGGAATGCCGGAACATGATACTCAAACTGTTGCTGAACAGAGGGCTGCAAATCAAGAATACCTTTCTTGATTCGGGCTCCGGTATTAAAAGGTATCGTCTCTTGTCGCTGGGAGTGCTGTTCATTTTACCGGTCTATATCTATGCCCAGATCAACCAGCTCTTCAAATCCTGGAGCGTTCTTTCAGACAACGCTCTTTTGCCCGCAACCGGATTTGTCAATCTCTCGTTATTGGGACTGTTTGCGCTTCTTGTTTTCACCGGCATCCCGCTCTCCCTGCATTTACCCTTTGTCAGCAAAGATCTGTCACTTTTGCGCTCTTTACCGCTTCCCGAAGCCGACATCTGGGCGGCTAAATTTATTCAGGGCTGTCTGATAAATTCGACCCTTTTTCTCTACTTTGGGCTCCCCCTGCTTATTGCCTTTTACATCAACTATGAAATCTCTGCCTGGTTTCTGTTTATTGTTTTATTGGCGGTCATCGCCTTTTTGGCGCTCGCTTATGCAATTGCGAATATTTGTGCAATCCTCTTGTTAACCGCCCTCTCTGCTCAGCGCGCAAAATATATCACAACCATCCTCGTTGCCTTTGTCTTTGTCGCTTTGTGGGCCGGTTTTCAACTTTTTCGATTCTCCCAACTCGATCCAATTTCAACCTCTTTCAATCCTCAACGACTCGAGCAGCTGGCGCAATTCAATACCCATAGCTGGCTCGACCTGCTTCCGTCTCATTGGCTGGTAAATATTTTTTCCCAGAGCGCACAGAATCATCCATCCGGCGCTATAGTAAGGTTGTTTCCGATTCTGTTGGTGACCATTCCGGCAATAATGTTCAGTTTTATACTAACCCGTAAATTAAAAACCTTTCAGGAAAACCGTCCGGCCCTAATACATAAACATCAAACCGAAAAACATCTCGAAAAAAAAAGACCCCCTTTTCTTGCTCTTTTAATAAAAGATCTCAACCTCATTATACGGGATGCCAGACAATTCGCCCAAAGTATTATCTTTCTCATTATGTTGATGGTTTTTCCTTTTATTATATACGAAAAAAATGACCTGCTATCCCTCTTTGACTTTCATGCCTTTGCATCGCTTTTGCTCTTTACAGCAATCTTTGCCGCCTTGTCGACAGTAAAATTACTTGCTATTGAGAGAAAATCCTTTTATCATCTGAAAAAAGCACCTCTGGCCAGCCAGACCCTTTTCGGCGCAAAATGGTTTACAACATATGCCACCTTTTTGCCTGTGGCAACCCTGGCATTGGCCATCCTGTCCGTTCTGAGCAGCGCCCCACTGCAGTTTTTCGGTATTTTTTTTATAATATTAAACGGTATACTTGCCGGCGCCGTGGCCCTGGGAATGGTGGTTGCCATTTATTTTGTCAATTTTAACTGGGACCATCCAAGAAATATGCTGCACAGCGGTGGCACCTTGTGGCTGATGCTGGCAATTATTTTATTTGGTTCGATCGATTTTCTCATTCTGGCCCTGGGTTACATGACGGATCTTTTCCTTCTATCCCTGTTGCTGTCGACAGGTTATGCCGTCGTTGTATTTTTATCGGGAACATATATAACACAGAAAAAGTTGGAAAAATTGGAATGGATTTATTAAATTGTTTGCAATTATCGCAACGTCTGCGCTTAATTTTATAAACCAGATAATGATACGATTCAACCCGATCGAACCGGGCGGGAAAAAAGAGTTGAACATCAATTATAGAGATCCGGGCTTGACTCCGGATAGATGATATCACATTTTGTTATAATGAGGACTGGAGATGAAAAACAAAAAACGGAATGCCATATTCGAATATGCGGAAGCATTTGGAGTTGCGCTTATCGCAGCACTCATTCTGAGAATGCTGGTGGTTCAGGCCTTTCGTATACCCACAGGCTCGATGAAAGATACGCTGCTGGTGGGTGATTTTTTGCTGGTGAACAAATTTGTTTATGGTGCCAAGACCCCGGAGCGCATTCCGCTCGTCGATATCAAACTTCCCTCTTATCGATTTCCTGCTTTTAAAGAACCGAAACGCGGCCAGATCATTGTTTTTAAATATCCTCTCGATGAATCCCTGGATTATATCAAACGCTGTATCGGTGTGCCGGGAGATACGATAGAAATTAAAGGAAGTAACGTCTTTGTAAACGGCGAGCCGGAGGGAGAAAAAAACCTCATCGCCAAAAACCAATTCGATCCGGTAGAGGGGTTTTATATTGACTATTACCGGATTATAAACAACAATGGTGCCGAATATACCATTCGGGTACATTCCAACAAAAACGCGCGACAACAAAATTATGGTCCTGTGGCCGTTCCTCCTGACCATCTTTTTATGCTCGGCGACAACCGGGATAACAGTCAGGACAGCAGATATTGGGGATTTATGCCGATGGAAAATATCGTCGGAGAAGCCATGGTGATCTACTGGTCCTGGGATAAATATGTACCCCTGTGGGATTTGAGCGAAAAAATCCGATGGAATCGAATTTTTAATATTATTCGCTAGGGATGCATACCTTTTCTCTTTACATCCATGTGCCTTTCTGTTTTAAAAAATGCAACTATTGTAATTTCTATTCATCCACAGATCTGACCCGTATCGATGACTATTTGCTGGCACTGCAAAAAGAAATTGAACACTATTGTTTACTTTTTCCTCCTCCAGAGTTTATTCTGAAATCCATCTATTTTGGAGGCGGCACGCCTTCGGTTCTGCAATCCCTGTCTATAGAATATATCCTTTCCATTCTCAAAAAAAAATGGAACCGGTTGCCCGAAGCTCAAATCTCCTTCGAGATCAATCCCGGGACCGTATCATCGCAAAAGCTTTCCGATTTACGCCGAATGGGTATAAACCGCTTATCTGTCGGTGTTCAATCATTCTGCGATAAAGACCTGCTGATGCTGCAGCGTCTTCATAGCAAAAAGGATGCCGAGACCGTCATAAAGCAGGCCCGCCTGGCAGGTTTTTCAGATGTCGGTATCGATCTTATTTTTGCCATCCCCGGTCAAACCATGAAAACTTGGAAATCCAATCTCTCCAGATCGCTTTCACTTAACCCCGATCATATTTCCGTATATGGTTTGACCATTGAAGAGGAAACACCTCTGTTTCAAGCGCTGCGAAAAAATAAAGTGATGCCGTGCGATGAAGAATTGGAACGCGAGATGTATATATATGCAGCCGGGACGCTGAAAAATGCCGGCTATGAACATTATGAAATCTCAAATTTTGCCCTGCCAGGAAAAGAATCCGTACATAATCAAAATTATTGGCAAAAAAATCCCTATCTGGGAATTGGCCCCGCGGCTCATTCATTTGATGGCCTTCGCAGATGCTGGAATATCGCTGATATTAATCGTTACACCAACCGCTTGCATTGTGATCAATCTCCCCTCGAGTCCTGTGAACAACCAAGTACAAATCAACAAAAGATAGAAACCATCTTTCTCGGACTGCGCCAAAAAAGTGGCATTGATTTGCAGCGCTGGAAAGAGTCCTATGCCCAGGATCTACTGCAATCCCTGCAACCCCTGTCCAAAAACTGGAACGGTCTCGACGACTCTACACCACCCTTTTCGCTTTCAGAGAACAATCGCTGTCTCAGCCACAATGGTAACAGCTTGTACCTGACCCTCAACGGACTTTTACTTTATGATACTATATGTTCGGAAATTGTCTCTTTTTTGCTTTAAAAAAAAATGTGCTTTTGAAATAATTTTAATATATTAGTACCAGATGATCAATACACTCTATAAACCCGTCGATCTCAAAGATCTGCTTGGCTATCACCACTCGGTACACCAGATATTGGAATTTCAGGATATTTATAAAATGCTCTATCAGGGTGTCTTTGGAGCCGAACATTTATTGCAGAACAAACACCGGGCATTTGAAGCCCTGCGCCTGGAATGGAAAGAGATGAAAGAAAACAAACAGGAGCCCCTGATTGAACCGTTATCCCTTACGCATGAATATGTTCGTCTCAATCTGCGCCCTGTAAAAGCAGCAGGAGTGTCGCTGGATCGGGTTTGGACACTCTTCGTCAACACCCTGCAGGGAAAACATTCAATGCTGCTTTTTAAACAGCGACTGCAGGATATTTATACTTTGTCCAAAGCCGGAAAAATCAACTATAATGCTGAAAAGTGGCTGGACTATTGCGAACAGCAAAGAAATCACAACTATCCGGCAACGCATCATTCAAAAGCCTATAAAAACAACAACCACCCGGCTTATCGGGTCATTCGAACATTAAATCTTCTCCGTGAGGAATAAAATATGGCAAAAACATTTGTAGAAAAGATATTAAGCAGGGAAAGATCTGTTTCTGCAGGTGAAATTCTGGAGATTAAACCGGATTTTGCAATGAGCCACGATAATACTGCAGCAATCGCCAAAACCTTCAGACAGATCGGCATTAAAAAAATCGACAAGCCTGACCGCCATATTGTCATACTCGATCATTGCGTCCCCGCTGCGAATGAAAAATTCGCTCAAAATCATAAAGAGATAAGAGAGTTTATTAAAGAACAAAAAATCGATCACTTTTATGATATAGATCGGGGTATTTGTCATCAGGTGATTTGTGAAGAAGGATTCGCGTTACCCGGAAAGATAATAGTCGGCAGTGATTCGCATACCACCACTTATGGTGCGTTTGGGGCCTTTGCCACCGGTATCGGTCGCAGTGAAATGGCGGCTATTTTTGCCACCGGTAAAATTTGGTTTCGGGTGCCGGAAACGATAAAAATAACGATAAAAGGAAAAATCCCGGCAGCAATATCCGCAAAAGATATTATTCTCAAAATTATCGGAGACCTCAAGGCCGACGGTGCTCTCTACAAATCCGTGTGGTTTGCCGGCCCCGTGGTCGAAGAAATGAGTATCGCCGGCCGTATGGTTCTGACAAATATGGCTGTGGAAATGGGAGCCAAGAATGGCCATATAGAGCCCGACGCTAAAACCGCTGCCTATTTGAAAAACCGGGCCCGCGTTCATTACAAGCCGCAATATTCCGATCCGGATGCTCGTATTGAGGAAAATTATGAATTTGAAATTAGTGATCTGGAACCTCAAATTGCCTGTCCCCACACAGTAGACAACGTCAAACCGGCAAGCCGGGTAAAAGGCACCAAAATCGATCAAATCTTTTTCGGTTCTTGTACAAACGCCCGGCTTGAAGATTTTAAAATCGTCGCAGATGTTTTGCGCAATAAAAAAATTCACAACCATCTCAGAATGGTTGTTATACCCGCGTCCAATCAAATATATCTGCAAGCTCTGCAAGCCGGTTATATAAAAGATTTGATCGAGGCCGGTGCCGTGCTGGTAAATCCCGGCTGCGGACCCTGTATGGGAAATCACCAGGGTGTTCTTGCTCCCGGAGAGGTTACTCTGAGCACCTCCAATCGGAATTTCAAGGGACGCTTTGGCTGCAAAGAGAGTGAGATTTTTCTGAGCAGCCCACTAACCGCCGCAGTGTCTGCATTAACCGGTCAAATTGAAGACTGCCGGGACTTTATCAAATCAAGCGGAGGGAAACATGTCTGAAATCACGGGTAGAATCTGGAAATATGGCGACAATATCAATACAGATGTCATTTTTCCGGGTAAATATACCTATACCGTTACTGATCCCGGGGAGATGGCAAAATTAGCCCTGGAAGATCTCGATCCCGAGTTTAGTACCCTGGTGCAAAACGGAGATATCGTGCTGGGCGGCAAAAATTTCGGTTGTGGCAGTTCGAGAGAGCAAGCAGCATTCTGCCTGAAATATGCCGGAGTAGGTGCGGTGATCGCAAAGTCTTTCTCCAGACTGTATTACCGCAATTGTATCAATGCCGGATTACCGGCTCTGGTCTTACCTCAATTATATGACCAGCTAAACAAAGGAGAACGGATTGAAATCAGACTGGATCGCGGTATTGTTGTCCACAAAGGCGTCGAATATCATTTTCCCCCTTTGCCCGAAGAAATTATCGATATCTTTAATCATGGTGGGTTGATTCCCCATATCCGTAAAATCCTGAAAACAGATTCCATGCAGAGGAAAGAATGAACAGAAATGATAAATATGGTTGGGCCCGTAAAAAAATTCGCGCCCAGGTTTTAAGGCACATTAATACGGTTTCGACACTGGCCAATACGGCCGCGATTCTAAAAGATTCTCTGAATTTCTTTTGGGTGGGATTCTACTTTGTAAAAAAGGATCATTTGCTATTGGGACCGTTTCAGGGCTCTCCCGCTTGTGTGAAGCTCAATCTGGAAAAAGGAGTCTGTGCCGAATGCGCTAAACAGAATAGGACCATCATCGTTGAAAATGTCCATGAATTTCCCGGCCATGTGGCGTGTGACGAAAGATCAAAATCAGAAATCGTCGTTCCGGTTCGGGATCATCAAAATCAAATCAAAGCGGTGCTGGACATCGATAGCGATGCGTTTAATGACTTTAATCGTCAAGACGAAGAGGACCTGGAAAAAATTACAGAGCTGTTGAAATCCATATGGAAAGGAAAAGTAACATGAATGTCGGAATCGTCGGTGTGGGAAAACTGGGTAATTATCATTGCAATGCAATCACGCAGTTGACACAGGCAAACCTTGTCGGTGTATACGACACAGATGGCGAGAGATGTAAAAAAATTGCCAAAACTTATCGCTGTAAAGCCTTTGAAAGCTATGAAGAGCTTCTCAAACATGTCGATATCGTCGGCGTCATCGTTCCAACATCATTTCACCTTGAGGTGGCTCTTGCTGCAATCAAAGCGAAAAAACATGTCTTTGTGGAAAAACCGATTGCCGAGAACATCGATCAGGCAAAGAGACTGGTTCAACTGGCAAAAGAGGAAAACGTACGCTTGCAGGTAGGACATATTGAGCGGTTTAATCCCGCCATGCTCGCACTCAACGATGTTTTTCTGCAACCCATGTTTATCGAGTCACATCGGCTGGCTCCGTTTGTTCCAAGAGGTACTGATGTCGCTGTTGTATTGGATTTGATGATTCATGATATAGATATTATACTGAGCATGGTAAAGAGTGATGTGAAAAGAGTTGATGCCAATGGTGTCGCCGTCGTGTCCGATCAAATCGATATCGCGAACACCAGATTACAATTTGAAAATGGTTGCGTTGCCAATCTCACAGCCAGTCGAATCTCCCAGAAAAAAATGAGAAAAATTCGTCTTTTCCAGCGCGACGCTTATATCTCTGTCGATTTTTTACAACGCTCCTCTGAAATCATTCAACTGGTTGATTCGGATAAAGATGTAACCTCGAACAGTATGATACTCGGACAGATCGAACAGGCGAAAAGGAAACGGCAAATTCTCTTTAACCGTCTGCAAATTCCGCAAACTGATGCCATGCAGGAAGAATGGAAACATTTTTTTCATGCCATAAAGAACCAGACAAAGCCGGTCGTCAGCGGTGAGGATGGCCTCAAGGCACTTAAAGTGGCCACTCAAATCGTCAACATCATCTCCCAACAGTTCAAAACCATATCCCCCGAGGACATTGATGAGTAAAAAAATCATGATTGTTGCCGGCGAAGCCTCCGGAGATCTCCACGGCGAGGCGCTGATTAAAGCACTCTTAAAAAAAGAACCGGACCTGAAAGTGTTCGGAGTCGGTGGTAATCGCATGCAACAGGCCGGCATGAGGCTGATTTATCATATCAATGACCTCGCTTATATCGGTCTGGTTGAAATAGCCCGTCACATCTTTTTTTTCCGGCGTCTTTATTATGACCTGGTGGATCAAATAAAAGCCGAAAAACCGGATCTGGTCATTTTGATCGATTATCCCGGCTTTAATTTACGGTTTGCTAAAAAAGCAAAAAAAATGGGGTGCACTGTTTTTTATTTTATCGCTCCGCAGGTATGGGCCTGGGCACAACACCGGGCAGCCAAAATGGCCCGATATATAGACAGACTGGCCGTTCTTTTTCCCTTTGAAACGGATTTCTTTCAAAAATACGGCCTGCCTACCGATTTTGTCGGACACCCCCTCGTCGAAAGCCTGAACGCATTTACCGACAAGAATGAATTTTTCAAGACCTGGCGATTGGACGCCGAACGCCCTGTTCTCGCTCTGTTGCCGGGGAGCCGCAAACAGGAACTACAAAACCTGTTACCGGTCATGTTCGAAACCGCAAAAAAAGTCAAATCAAAACACCCGGAATTGCAAATCTGCATCGGTAAAGCAGAAACCCTTAGCAAGTCCCAAATCAGGGCCTGCTGTAAACTCGACAGTGAAAGTACAATTGTTGAAAATGACACCTATTCTCTTGTAAAATATGCCCGGAGTGCTATGGTGGCGTCCGGCACGGCGACACTCGAAACCGCATTTCTAATGACCCCGTTTATGATTCTATACCGGGTATCGCCCCTGACCTATCTGATCGGCAAACTCATGGTCAAGCTGCCCTATATTGGCCTGGCCAATGTTATCGCGGGAGAAAAAGTAGCAACGGAATTTGTTCAGAACCTCGATAGCGATAAAATGGCAAAACATCTCGAGGTTCTTCTCTATGATAAAAACCACAGAACCAAAACAATTGATAAACTGAAGAGCATTAAAAAAAAGCTGGGCGAACCCGGTGCCGCAGAAAAAGCTGCGGATATTGCTTTACAAATGATCAAGTCCAATGGAATTGGATGAATGTGATTTTTAACACAGTATAACCCTAGATTTATTTGTAACATGAATAAGAAAAAGAAAATTTTATTTATACTTGCAACAAAACTAGCATGGCTTGTAATACTGTTCTTTGGCAACGTTTGTCGTATACATGTAAAATATCGCCACCGCTGGGATCGCGCTATCGCAGAAAAGAGAGGCGTAATCGCTATCCTGTGGCATGGCAAAATGCTGATTCCGATCTATATACACCGATATCAGGGAATTACCGCCATGGTCAGCGAGCATCATGATGGAGAAATGATCGCCCAAACCGTGCACAGGCTGGGATATCAAACCGTCAGAGGTTCCAGCACGCGCGGAGGAAGCCGGGCTTTTCGTCAGATGCTCTCATTGCTTAAAAAAGGTAAAACGTGTACCATCTTGCCTGACGGCCCCAAAGGTCCGAGACACCACGTTAAGCTGGGGGTTGTTGCGCTGGCACAACGAACCGGTGCCTGTATCCTCCCCCTGACCTTTTCAGCGCGTAAAAAAATATGCCTCACTTCGTGGGATCGCTTTATGTTGTTTTGGCCATTTTCCAGAGTCTGTCTGCTCTATGGCAGGCCTATCATCATTCCGCCCAAAATTCCTATATCCGAATTGGAACCATACAGACTTGAAGTCGAGAATGCACTCAAAGCGTTGGACCGGGAGGCGGATGAATATTTTCAATAAAAAATGGCCGGCCTGCATATTGTTGCCGTTCTCGGCTATCTATCATGCTATTACCGTCTTCAGGAACCTCCTGTATGATCATCGTATATTACCCATATGCAAATTAAAGACAAAGGTTATTAGCGTCGGCAATCTGACAGTTGGTGGAACCGGCAAAACGCCAACGGTGGCCTTTTTGGCAAAACACTATATGGATCAGGGCAAAAAAATCGCTATTCTGAGCCGGGGCTATGGACGAAAAAGCCGGGAACAACTATTGGTCTGCGATGGTAAAGATATACTCGAGTCCTGGCAAAAAGCCGGAGATGAACCGTACATGCTCGCAAAACGACTATGTGTGCCCATTTTGGTCGATACTGACCGCTGTCGCGGTGGACAAACGCTGGTACGGGATTTTCAGCCCGATATCATTCTGCTTGACGATGCTTTTCAGCATCGGAGGCTCTACCGCGATGCAGATGTTGTAACCTTTAATGGTCAGAATTATTTTGGTAATGGTTATCTTCTGCCGGCAGGCCCATTGCGGGAGTCTAAACGGTCACTGAAAAGAGCCGATATTTTATGGATAAATTCTTCTAAAAATCGAAATCAACAGCTGCCGTTTTCCCGGAAAAAGAGTATACGAGCTACATATTCGGTAAAGAATCTGGTCAGCGCAAGCCGCAAAGTTCCCTGTAGCGAACTGAGAGATCAAAACATTGTCGCCGTTTCCGGCATCGCTAATCCGGAAAATTTCATTCGAACGCTGGAAACGCTTGGAGCAAATATTTCAAAATCATATCAGTTCAAAGACCACCACCACTACCGTTCTGAAGAAATCAGAACCATTGAATCCCGTGCGGAGCGACTCGGTTTACACTGGATTGTAACAACAGAAAAAGATTGGTACAAGCTGGCACCCTTCATGAATCAAAAATTGTGGTACTATCTCAACATAGAGATAGAATTGTTAAATCCGAAAGAGAGCGATATTTGTTTGTTGTTAAATATATGAACAAATCCATAAACTGTTTCATTGCAATACAAAATTTGCTTGATATTTTTACAATTAATTGATAGAATAAGAAATAGGGTATTATTGATCATTTTTTAACTGGAGAATATAGTGCAAAATTTACCAAAACCCATAATTCTTGTAGTAGATGATGACAAAAATATTGGTAAAATGATCGAGGCCAGCCTTCGAAAAGAAGGAAAATATGAAATCAGAACCGCCCTGAGCGGTGAGGCGTGTTTGAACTCTCTCAAGGAAAGCATCCCCGATCTGGTTCTGCTCGATATACAAATGCCCGGAATCGATGGTCTGGAAACTCTGAAACAAATCAAACAAATGGATTCGAGAATTCCGGTTATCATGATGACAGCTCATGGAACCATAGAACGGGCTGTCCAGTCGATGAAATTGGGAGCATATGATTTTCTCACCAAACCATTTCAACGCGATCGTCTCATCGTGACCGTAAACAATGCCTTGCTGAACAGCTCTCTCCGCAAAGAAGTGGATGAGTTGCGTTCCGAATTGAAAAATAAATATGCTTTTGAAAACATTATCGGTCAGTGCGGTGGCATGCAGGATGTTTTTAAAACGGTTGAAAAAGTGGTCGACAGCAATGTTACGGTTTTAATACAGGGTGAAAGCGGTACCGGCAAGGAACTGATTGCCAGAGCGATCCATCATCACTCCTCCAGCCGCAGCGCCAAGCCATTCGTTGCTGTCAATTGCAGCGCCCTTCCTGAATCGCTGCTGGAAAGCGAGCTCTTTGGTCATGAAAAAGGAGCCTTTACCGGCGCAACGACCAGACGTATCGGTAAATTCGAACAGGCCAACGGCGGCACAATTTTCCTGGATGAAATCGGCCTTATGAGTCCGGCAACACAGTCAAAACTCTTGAGGGTTTTACAGGAACGGGAATTTGAACGGGTTGGCGGCAATGAATTGGTCAAAGTTGAGGTGCGGGTTATTTCAGCCACCAACAAGGATATAGAAGAAGCAATGAAAAACGACGAGTTTCGTGAAGATCTCTATTACCGAATCTCCGTTTTTCCGATAAAATTACCTCCTCTGAGGGAGCGGAAAGAGGATATCCCGGCCCTGATTGCCCATTTTATCAGAAAATATAATCTTCAGGAAAACAAAAAAATCGAGGGTGTTTCCGCCGACGGCCTGGAACTGATGATGGCCTATAACTGGCCGGGAAATGTCAGGGAGCTGGAAAACGCTATTGAAAGAGCGGTTGTGCTCTCCAATGGCCCTGAAATTGTTGCCAACGATCTTCCGGCAGCGGTTCGCGCTCTCGGTGAAAAACGAATCTATGAATCGGACAAAACTCTGGCGGGATGGATAGAGAAACTGGAAGAACAAGCTTTGCGACAAGCCCTGCTGGAATGCGAAGGCAATATCTCAAAAACAGCCAAAAAACTGGGTATCGGCAGAGCTACGATTTATCGGAAAGCCAAAAAATATGGCCTGCCCATGGTAAAAAACTAACCCAATACACTGTCTCATGATGAGACAGTGTATCACCGTAAAGCAATTCTCACAGGTGTGGGTTGTTCCTCCCTGTTTTTTTAGTCAAAAAAAACAAACCTTTATGTCAAAATTGTTTTGCCTCGGTTTGGTATATGATTTGCTTCTTTATGACGGTATCTTTTATTTCAGGCCCGTAGGTTATTCAGAGCAACACGAAAACATAACAGCGAATCCCCACGAATTGTCGAGCGGGAAAATGAAAAGCAGACTAAATAAAGTGTAGCCGGCATTATGAGCATATCAAACTTATCTGAACTTGTCCACAACATCTGTAGCGGAACCTATCATCAAACCGAATTGATGCAATTCATTCACCTGTCCCAGAAAATCTCCCTCAGCTATCTCAAATTCCAGGAACTTTTGGGAAAGCGTATTACCGGAGAACGCCTCGATACCGACGTGGAGCTTGAAGACCTCGCTATCGATTGTATTGCTGAGCTTTTCAGTCGTGATGAAAACGACTGCTTTCCACAGTTAAAACGTTATTATGAAACAAAATTTTCCGAAACGCCGGACCTCAATGATGCTGAAATATTGGTTTTAACCCGGCGGTTAATTGTCCGAAAAACCAAACAAGAACTGGCCAGGATCTTCCGCGAAAGAGATCCGGAAGGCGCAAAAATTGTACGTAATATCAAGGTGGCTGTACGGAATTCCGACACGCTGCGCCTGTTTAAAGACATGGGCAAAGAGTATGTGTTCTATACAAATGGACACAATATACCAATCGATAATATTCAAATTACCCCTCAAATCGAAAGATATATACGGCGCCAAAACCCCCCGATCCCCGAAGATTTGCTGAGTTCACGGTTTTTAGAGAGCTATAATCCCAATGATTCAGTTTCAACCTCTATCCGAAAGCTTTTCAGACATGTGCATGAACTGAGAGAATTTCAAAATTTCATCGCCCTGGATACTATTGTCAAACTGGTGCGAAGTATGAAATTCCAGACGTTCAAAGAGCGCATCCTTTCCGATGACCATGTTCCGACACCGCAGGATACGATAGAACTGAAAGAGATTGAAAATTATGTTCACGTGGTAATGATAAAAGTAAACCAGAAAATTGACTCGCAGTATCTTCGTACCGGTAAACTCAAGCACGACAAAGCGCAAATATATTCCAACGCGCTTTGCGATGTTTTGTATGACCTCATTCAAAAAAAAGATAGTTCCTCCTATTTTAGAAACCTCAGATATTATATGCCCCACTTGAGCCAACAAGATTATCGCACCAAAGAGCGCTCAATTTTTGAATACCTCGCCAAAGTAGCCAAGCGGGAATTTCGCAAACACCTTAAAGAACTATTGTAATTTTTTTCCGTAAATCAGACTGTTTGCTTGTATGTTACATAAAAGTAATTGAGTGTAACACTTTGTTACGCCAGAGTGGTCGAACAAAATGATTGAATCGAATTATGAATGAAATCAAGCAAACATGTCCGCAAAAAACACATCTTGAAATGTATTCTCTTATCGGACATGCTGATGGAAATTCAAAGCAACTCAAGGAACACTTGGCAAACTGCCCGGATTGTCGCAACAAAGCCCGCAAGTATCAACTCTTCTATCATATTCTGGCCCGCGAATTGAACAAGCCGATATCAAATCGCGTTCTGAGTTTTGCAAAATCATTGCATGCAAATCAGTCCCTGTTCAGCCTCTTTATTTGCGATCCTCAGGGCCCGAAAATGCTGGGACATGGTGATCCCTATCGCTTGCGCCTGCTCTTCACAGCACAGGGAGAAAAGGGTCGTTCCAAACTATTTGAATACAACCTCGCACAAACGCCCAGAGACAAAATTATTCTGCGGTTTATCACCGATTTTGAACAAAAATCGAATCTGGTATATTTGTGGAATCCGACCCCTATTGATTACAGCCGTGTATCGATAGATTTTCCGACAATCCAACGCGTATCTTTCAACAGCATAGGAGCTGCTCACATCCCTTATATTAGCGTATCAGATTTGCACGAACAGATTTTATATTTGCACAAGGGACCTGCCACAGAAACAGAAACCTCTTTTGAAAAAATATTAAAGGGGATCCTCTGGGAAACCTGATTTTGTCTTCCAAAAAAAAGGCCGGACGAGCACTCATCCGGCCCTTTTAGTCAGAAATAACTTGACAGAGCGATAAATTTTAAATAATTTTAAAATAATCACATTCTTGTCCGTTTTCTGAGCGGAGGGATAAAGAATAAGCTTTTATAAGTGAGTGGCTGGCAACGATTCCCTTTCAGGATTAAAATGAACAAAAAACACGTACTCCTTGTCGACGTTGATAGCAATAATTTGGATATGCTTTCAGACCATTTTTTTCGTTCGAATATCAACATCGACCAGGTCTCTTCAAACGCGCAAGCATTCGAAAAAATTGAGCACCATCGTTACGACGCTGTGTTGACTGAAATCGATGCTGAAGGGGTCGATGGATATAAAATTCTATCAAAAGTACAAAAAGTGACCCGTACACCCAAACCGGCCGTTCTGTTCTTGACAAAAAAAAGCGATATCTGGCACAAACAAAAAAGCTTGAAACTCGGGGCGAAAGATTATATCGTTAAACCCATTCACGCCAGAGAAATCGTGGCCCGCACCAAGATGATTCTCAGAAGGCTTGAAAAAACGGAGCAAAAATTCTCGGGCAATCTCGAAAATCTGAAACTCGTTCAGCTCATCGAAACCTTTGGAATTCAAAAAAAGTCCGGAACGCTCTCTCTGTCACAAAACGGTTCAAATGGCCGTATTCTTTTCAGCAATGGAGTGGTGATCTCAGCTCGTTTCCACAAATTGGCAGCCGAAGACGCAATTTATAAAATGATGTCCTGGCAACAGGGGCATTTCGCAATGGATTTTCATCCGGTCGAAGAACCCGATGAAATCAGAATAGGCAATTTAGGATTATTACTTCAGGGAGCAAAGATAATGGATGAACGTCAAAAACTTTTGCACCAGCTTCCTCCTCTTGATGCAGTCCTTATGACAACGACAAATTTTCAAAAAATTGTCTCCAGTCAGGAAATGGAACCAGAGTTGGAGCATTTTGTCAATCTGTTTGACGGTCATAAAACATTGAAAAAAATACTCCAGAAAAGCGAGATGGATGAAATTAACTTGCTCAAACGAATCGTTAAATTATACGATCTTGGATTTCTGTACGTTCCAAAGGATTCATCTGTCGAACCAGAATCCGCTCCCGACACAGATACGGCCGATATCGTTGAGGAAACGGGATCAAAAAGCGAAATCCCTGAATACCCGGTTCTGGATTCTGAAAATTTTTCCGACATGGATAATGATCCGTTTTCAATCTTCCGCCAAGCAGCTGAAGAAGATGACTGGCAACTCGAAAATACCGAAAAAAAGGATTCCGGCATGGTTTATCCGCCGGAAAAATCACCTCATCCTGCGGACGAGCTGCTCAAAGTACCAGAGCAACATGAGGAAGAGCCTCATCCCATTATCCAGCCTGCCGAACCCCAAAAAACCTCTGTTGTCCCAAAATCGGAAAATCATATTCTGATTCTGAGCAATCAACCTGACCTTGGTACCCGGTTTATAGAAACACTGGTACCGGTGTCGCGAAAACCATCAGATACCAAAGACTCAACGCCATTTTCATGTGGGGTAATCAATATAAAAAACAAATATTCCTTAAATCTTCTCGGATTACCCCTTGGCAAAGAATTTGACCCGGTTATCGAACGCTTGAAAGATTCTCTTATCGGTATATTATTACTTATAGATGAATCCAGGGCGAATTTCAATTATTTGAGATATCTTCTCAGAGCACTAGAAACAATAAACTCATTTCCCGTACAGATCGCTTTTATATCGCCTCAAGATCCGGCCAAAGAGCCAAACATCGATCGACTCTGCAAAAAACTGAATGTGGAAAATCACGAACAAGTGAACAGTATAGCTGAGCTTGAAAAAAATCAAATTAAAACGATTTTAAAATCGCTTCTGAAAACCTACGCAAAACGGCAGCAAAAACAATGATCCTTACCAACCCCAAAATCACTATCGCATTTGCCGACAATATTACAAGCAAAATGCTCGAGACCCTGTTCAACAACGGCTTTGAAGTTTCAGTAATGGAAAAAAACAATATTATATCCGCCCTGCACAACATACAACCTGATTTGATTGTTTTTGATCCATCCTATTGTGGCATCGGTCTCATTAAAGAGATCAAGAGCCATCCCCGCCTGCATACGGTTCCATTGATAGCCACGGCCAAAAAAGTCGCACAAGAAAGCAAAATCAGGATTATGTCGCTCAATGTCGATGACTTTATCTCAAAACCATTTTATACAGAAGAATTGGTCGCCAGAATTGAGTTGATATTATCAGAAAAATCTGAAAAAGTGCACAGGGCGGTACCCTCCAGCGACAATTGCAGTGGCAGTCTGAGAAACATGAATATATTTGATCTGGTACAACTGTTTGAAATCGGCGGCAACTGCGGTATCATCCGTTTGGTACAGGAACAATTAGAAGGAAAAATAACAGTCAATAAGGGAATCGTTGTAAATGCAGGGTTATATGATTTCGATCCCCTGACCGCTTTGTATAAGCTTGTTCTTTGGTCAGAAGGGTCATTTAAGCTGCATTTCACCAACACAATGCTTTCGGCAAAAATTGAATACTCGTACAACCATCTGGTAAAAGAACATTCGAAAAGAGCAGACCTCTGGAAAAACCTTGCAAATACAATACCGGTACAAAAATCCGATCTTTTACAATTGCGAAAAGACCTGAGAAACGCCGTAGATGGAAAAACCCTGGCCGGATCCTTCCGGAAACCCAAAACCATTTTTAATGGTGTTATGTCTTGTGACACCGATGCGTTAACCGCTCTGCGTCAAATTAAAACTCTGCTGGATGAAAATGTACTGATAGAACCCGATATACAGCAAAAGCAATCCGCAACGTTAGAAAACAAAGATAAACAGATCATCCATAATCCGGTTGCATCATTGCTAAACCTCGGACGAAAAAAAATATTACCGTCATCACTTGTTATAAAAACCTCAAAAAAAAATATCAACCGTATTCCCAAAGATCTATTACAAGTTAAAAATAACAATTAATCCTTTGATGACGACGGTTTCATGTCCATTGTTCCCAGCCCCGCTTTAATCATTGCCCGTTTAAATACTTTTGCAATCAAATTCTATAACGGAATTGTCTATGAAAGTCGCTATCAGATTACTTTTTTTTCTCCACATCGCGATTCAATGTGGATTCGCCCAACCCCGGATTCCTCCTCTCAACACGGCGAGTAAGGGATATATTAACGTCTTTTACGCCCCAATTGATTCTCTTTATGCCAAACAAACACTCAACCATTGCCAAATCTTGTATCAGGAAATAGCCTATGATTTACAGGTCGAGCAAAAAGATACGGTGAAGGTAATAATTGCAGCCAATCGAGATCAGTTCCGCTCTTACCTTAGAGGAGATCCTCCCAATTGGGCAGAAGCGTTTGCCTTTCCCGCCGTAAACACTATTCTGTTAAAATCACCACGGTGGAATAGAAGTGAAACCAGTGTAAAAATCACACTGGCGCATGAGATACTGCACGTCGTCTTGCATAAAGTTATCGGTAATCGCTATATCCCCAGATGGCTTGATGAAGGACTTGCGCTGTTTTACTCGAGAGATGTCAAGTGGAAAACCATGACCGCACTCTCCAAAGCTGTCTTTACCAACTCTCTTATTCCATTGCGGGAGCTCGATGATGTGATCTCGTTTCATCGTTTTAAAGCAGAACTCGCTTATCAGCAGAGTTTTAGTGTTGTTGAATATATTTTAAAGACCTATGATATAGATGCCATTCAGAAAATACTGACAGGTTTGCGAAACAACGAGAACATGGACAAAATCTTCCTGCATGCCACCGGTAGCAATTTTGCAGCCTTTGAAAAGGAATGGCAGAATTATGTACGCCAAAACTACCGCTGGCTATGGCTCTATGATATTCAGAATTATCTGGGCCTTTTGTTTATTTTGCTTTTTTTGATCGCCATTCCGCTCGTCTGGCTACGCAATAGAAAAAAAATAAAGACCTGGGAAAAAGAGACATACGTTGAAGAAGAGGAATAACCATATTGATATTATAATAATATTTGCTTATTTTTATTGTTATTGTCATTCAGCAGTTTAAAATCATATTTTTCAACTCAACTGTCATCATCCCTGGCACCTTGTTCAGAAAGAATACCGGTTGATAATGCAGATGAAAACGCATAAAAAAATCAAACATTTTATTGAATACATTTTTGTTCTATTGGTTATCAAACCGATCAGAATGTTATCAGAACCCCGGGCCCTTACAAGTGCGGAGCAACTCGGCTGGTTTGTTTTTCATTTTATACCCGTTCGCCGAAAGACATCTCTTCTAAATTTATCCCGTGCTTTTCCACAAAAATCCAAAAAAGAGTTACAACAGATTGCACTAAAGGCCTATCAAAATTTTTCCAAAACGATATTTGAATTCATCCGACTAGAGCAAATGACCAAAGAACAACTCGGGAATCGAATTGCTTTTCATCAACCAGACGTTTTATATCAGGCCATAAAAAAAAACAGAGGTACCCTATGCGTCAGCGGGCATTTCGACAACTGGGAATTCATGTGCGCAGCTATTGCCGGCGAAAATTTTCCCATTCAGGCCGTAGCTAAACCGCAAAGCAATGCCCTGGTTGATCGCTTGATTAGAAATACCCGAGAGTCCAAGGGCATAACCCTTATCAAGCTGGGTGTATCTGTGCGAAGCGTGCTTCAGGCACTAAAACAGAATCAAATTATCCTTCTGCTTGCAGATCAGGACGCTCATGAGGATGGCGTTTTCGTCGATTTCCTGGGACAACCCTCTTCGACACCAACAGGGCCGGCTGTCTTTGCCCTAAAGCAAAAAGCAGAGATTGTCTTTTGCATCACTGTGAGAAAAAATGACAATCGCCATCATATTTATTTTGAAAAAATTAAAACAGATGATTTGAAAGCGTTCAATCAAGAGACAGTAAAAACACTGACACAACGCCATACAAAATTATTGGAGAAATATATCCTGGAATATCCTGATCAGTGGTTCTGGATGCACAAAAGGTGGAAAACAAAGCCCGAAAACAGAAAACATGAGCATCAATAAAGTTTTAATAATACATACAGCATTTATCGGTGACCTTGTTCTGCTGGCACCATTGGTACATGAAACCAGAAAAGCATTCAAAGATGCCGACGTTCACATATTGGGCATACCACTTGTAGCCGGTATCTATGAACATGACCCGGCAGTAACAAGGTTCATTGCTTACGATAAAAAAAACAAAGACAAAGGTTGTGCCGGATTTTACAGAGTTGTTCAAACGCTAAAACGGGAAAAATATGATTTGGCTCTGATTCCACACCGCTCATTGCGAAGTGCCCTGTTGGCCAAACTGGCAAGGGTTCCAAAAAGAATAGGATTCGATCAAAGCGCAGGGTCCTTTTTAATGACGCATCTCGTAGAATACAAACAGCATATACACGAGGTGGAGAGAAATATTTCACTGCTGGAATCGTATCTGAATCGTAAAATTGAGCCAAAACTCACGCTCATTACCAGCGATGCCCAGAAACAAAAAGCCGGACAGATTATCGAAAAATTGAATAAACCGGTTATCGCCGTCGCGCCGGGCTCCGTCTGGTTTACCAAACGGTGGCCCACTCGATATTATGCTGCTTTGATTTCAGCATTGCTTAGAGCAAATATTAGTGTTATCTTACTAGGCGGACCAAAGGATCGGGAATTGGTCAAAACGCTGCCGACAAATCACAAAAACATCCTCAACCTCGTCGACCAATTGTCTCTTTTGGAATCAGCACAAGTCATCGGCAACTGTTCTCTGCTGATCAGCAACGACAGCGCCCCTCTGCATTTGGCCTCCGCTATGAATACCTCTGTTATCGCAATTTTCGGGCCAACAGTACCGGCGTTTGGGTTTTATCCGTATAAAGTTGACTATAAAACCATACAAACCAATCTCGAATGCCGGCCATGTGGTATGCACGGCAGTGCGGAATGCCCGATAAAAACACATGAATGTATGACAGCTATTAAGCCCAAAAGAATATTTGAGGAAACCATAACCTATTTAAAACAGCATCGTCTTTATGAATAAAATACTCAAAATAGATCCCATTCAACCGGAACCCGATCTGATCAGCCGGGTAGGCCACGTTTTACAAACCGGCGGTGTGATCGGCTATCCCACAGAAACGATTTATGGAATAGGGTGCGATGCGTTTAACGTCAATGCGGTCGATCAAATTTTTACCCTTAAAGGCCGCGACCAAAGCAAAGCCATGATTTTAATCGCAGCCGATATTCTTCAGGTGCGTTATCTCGTTGAAGAGATTCCCGGATCAGCTGAAATACTGGCTGAAAATTTTTGGCCGGGCCCATTAACAATGGTCTTTCTTGCCTCATCAAATTTACAGGATTTTGCGCCAAGAAAAACCAAAACGATCGCTATACGCATCCCTGATTACCCCATTTGTTTAGCTCTGTTAAAAAATTGCGGATTTCCAATTGTTTCTACTAGTGCAAACAAGAGCAATTTCCCGGCCGCAACCACAGCTCACGACGTTTATGACTATTTTGGCGATCAACTGGACTGCATCGTCGATAGCGGCCCCTCACCCTCCAATGTGCCCTCGACGGTAATCGATGTTACCAAAAATCCTGTTCGCATTATCAGAGAAGGGGCCATTTCCGCACTCGAAATCAACACCGTTCTGGAAGCGATCTAATGACAAAAAAAGAAAACACAACTTTATACAAACGCTTTCTCGTCATTCGCACCGACCGAATGGGCGATGTTATCCTTTCCACTCCGGTTCTCACCGCTCTGAGAAAACGTTATCCCGCCGCATATATCGCCATGCTGATCAAACCCTATACATATCAAGTTGTTCAGGGACATCCGCACCTGGACCAAATCCTTCTGACTGGTTCGGGAAGAAGCCCCCTGACGATATTTTTTCAACTTTTAAAAAAAATTAAATCACAACGCTTTGATGCCGCCCTCTTGCTCCACCCCACTTTCAGTCTGGCGCTGATTTGCTGGTTGGCGCGAATACCGGTCAGGGTCGGAACCCGGTACAGACCTTATTCTTTTTTCTTTACCCTGCGGATCCCGCATCATCGCAAAAAAAGCGGCAGACATGAAGTAGACCTGAATCTCGACCTCGCCGCCGCACTAGACGCTCGTCCGCATAATGTCCGATTTTATTTTTACATACCTCCCGAGGCCAATACAAAAATCAACGCGTTGCTCAAGCCTTTTAAAAAAACCTTCATCGTGATTCATCCGGGCAGTGGTGGTTCCGCTCTCGACTGGCCAATAGAAAAATTTGCTCTTCTTGCAGACCGCATCCAAAACGAGATGAATGAGATGGTTCTCGTTAGCGGCACGCAAAACGAAAAACCGCTCATCGACAAGATGATGCATTTGTCAACAACCAAACCAATTCGACTGGAGGGTCAACTTAACATCAAAGAGCTGGGAGCGTTGTTAAAAAAGGCAAAACTTGTCATTGCCAACAGCACAGGACCCTTGCATCTCGCTGTGGCCGTTGGAACCCCTGTTATAGGTCTCTATTGTCCCCTGCTCCCCTGTCATCCCAACCGCTGGAGGCCCTATAATAACAGCGCCTGCGTGTTGATGCCGAATATAACAAAATGTAAAACCTGTTCCTCCTGTGACCGGTACAATTGTATGAATGAAATCACAGTGGAACAGGTGATTGAAAAGTTCAAGATGTTGATTTATGAGGAAATCAAATGAGAGAACTCTTTGCAGACATGAACACAATCCTTGTCTATGCTTTGCTTTTCGTTGTTACGCTCATCACAGCCTATATCTTATTGGCCCTTCGCAATGCTTTTAAGAAGAAGGAAACCCAAAAAAAGAAAAAGAGCCCCAGACTCGGATGTATTGTTTCACTGATCTTGCTACTCACCGCAATTGCTCTATTTTCCACTGCCGCCTACTTGCGCGCTTTTCACGCTTTTACAAAACAACAATTGGTCGCCTTCGTCCAATGCCGGCCAACCCCTATCGAATTGGCCGATTTTGAACTCGTATTCATCCCCGTTATCGACGGTGTACAACAGCAACCGCATACCTTTCCGTTAAAAGGAGACCAGTGGACAGTTGAAGGAGATATTCTCAAATGGGAAAACATGGTTACCTTTGTCGGCCTGCATACGATGTACAGACTGACCCGCGTTGCCGGAAGATATTCCGATGTTAAAAGCGCCGAAAGCAAACAAGTAACACCCTACACGTTGGTTGCCGGCCAAAACAACGGCTTTTGGCGCTTTCTCTACAACATCGGTGAACGGTTGCCGCTAATCGAAGGCGTTTATGGCAATTCGGTCTATTCCTATCCCGCCTATGGTTATTATTATAAAATTTATGTAACCACCTCCGGGTTTTCCACTGAAAAAAAATCCAAACAGGGAGACACTTTAATGGATGAGGTAGCAAACGAGCTTGAATTTCCGCGACAATAGTTCAGAGCCCCCAGCCTCCGCTGACCACCGTGTTGCTACCGGTTACATAACGGCTCCGATCGTCGATAAGAGCACAAATGACAGGCAACAAATCATCAACGGTGCCCAAACGCTTTTGAGGAACCATTAGACTCTGTCTGGTTTTTTCCTGTTCTGAAATACCTCCGTTATCCATAAAGCCGGGTGAGATGGCGTTTACAGTAATTCCACTTTTCGCTTCCTCAACAGCAAAAGATCTTGTCAAAATTAAAACCGCTGTTTTGGCAATAGCATATGCGGTAATTCTTTGATAAGCATGAATCCGGTCCGCATTTGCCACAGCGATATTGATAATCCTGCCCCACTTTTGTTCACGCATATAAGGTAAAACCGCTTTACAACAATAAAAAGCGCTATTCAGATTGCTATCCAACAAATTATGCCAGGACTCTATATCCAAATCCGCCAGGGAAGACTGCAAAAAAGCTCCAACATTATTTACCATCACATCAATACGTCCATAAAACCGGATCACTTTATCGATAAGAGACTGAACCTGTTGCCATTGACGGACATCCGCCTGTACAATCAGGGGTTCCCTGCCAATCTTTGAAATTTCCTCTCCGGTTTGCTCTGCCGCTTCCCTGTTTTGCAGATAATGGACAACCACCGAAGCGCCATGACGTGCCAGGCCGCAGGCCATTCCCTTACCCAGCCCTCTGGAACTCCCGGTTACCAAAACAACTTTATCGCTCAAATCCGTCACAGCACGATCCGCATGGTTGTCCCTTTGTCTATATGAGTCTCCTTGATGAATACCCTTCCTTTGTGCAACTCTTCCACAATGCGCTTTGTCACATTCAGGCCCAATCCCCATCCCCTCTTTTTTGTACTATAGCCTGGCTTGAAAACATTTCGACGATTTTGCACAGGAATCCCAACACCGGTATCTTCGATATCAATATAAATCTTGTTTTCGTCCTCCAGCATACCGGTTCGAATGGTTACTTTACCATTTCTGCGCTTTACCGCGTCAAGGGCATTTTTGATTAAATTTTCCACTGCCCATACAAACAGATCCCGGTTCAGAGCCACCCGCTTAACCGGTTTTAAATCCGCTATCAGCTGAATATCTTTGCTCTTCTGGGGTAAGCGCTTTTGAAAATAAGCAATCACCTCCTGAAGAACAGGATGGATCTCCTGTATAGTAAGTTCTGCCTTCGATCCGATCTTTGAAAACCGCGCCGCGACCTGCTCCAGACGGTTAACATCAATGGTCATATCTTCGGCCATCTGTTTAATGCGCGACGGATCATTCGGATGCAACTTGATGATCTCAAGCCATCCCATCAGCGATGATAAAGGGGTCCCGAGTTGATGAGCGGTTTCCTTGGCCATACCCACCCATACATAGCGTTGTTCGCTATGTTTTATGCTACTGAATCCCATAAAGGCCGCAAAGATTAATAATCCGAGGCCGAAGATAGTTATAAAAGGCAGGTAACGCAACTGGGTGGTAAGCCTGGAATCACCATAATAGAGATAATTGACCACCTGCCCCCTATAGGTAATCGGGAACCGCCGGTTGTTGCTCTGCATTTTTTTCAACAGCCGCTGTACTTCATTTATAGCTTCAGGCGACCAATCATCACGGGCTACACCGATGTTTGACCATGCCGCCGGATTGCCTTTCTGATCGGTGACAATCAGTGGCAGCTCTGTTTTTTGGATGATATTCTCCAGACCCCAGGTAAGGTTGTCTCCCGCCTGTTCATCCGAAGCCAGCTGTTGTATCTCCTGAACCCGCAGTTCTATCCATTCCCTGGTTTGGGCCCTCAGATCATTGATTAAACTCTGGATATATATGATAATAACCAATATGCAAATTACAACCAGGATAAAAAAGAGCCCTTTAAGGGTCCCGGAAAACATATATATGGTTTTATGAAAAGAAAGATCCGGTTTTTTCATAACGCCTTCTGTGTTTGATTTCTAATATATACTGCGAGCACGGCAAGCAGCAAGACCAAAATGAATAAAAGTACGCTCAGACTCGTCCACTTTCCCAAACTATAGCCACTTGCGTGATATCGAAATACAATACGATGTTCTCCGGCCGGCAAACAAATTGAGCGCAGAACGGAATTCGCTACATAAATCCTGGTCTCAATACCATCGATATATGCTTTCCAACCAGCGGGATAATAGGGCTCACTTGATAGCATAATCGTGTTTTTATGGGCATTGGCGTCTATGACAATTTCATGCGCCGAAAGAGAAACGATCTCTGCCTGATTGCTATCCGCATCAAACAGAGTAAATCCCGGATCCTCCTCCAGGATCGCTGTCTTGCGGGGATCAAAATGTCTATTCTTCATATATTCAAAAATGTGAGATTTACCGATAATCACTTTCACCGTATCGGCGAAAAAAACACGGGGCAAGACACGTGTGTTTTCATAGACGCGTTGTCTACCGGTATCATAGACCAGCTCATAACGCGGATCAGGAATTTGCAGCGAATCCAAAACAATATATTTTACATTAAGCATGTCCAGCATGGCATAATCAAAATTCAAACGGTTTACCGGTATTTCCATGAGGGGAACCGCTTCCCACTCTGGTTTTTTATTGATCATGGTCATGCGCCAGTACTTGGCCAAAAACCCATTAAACGGATACCTGTATCCCGTTTGCTCAAGAAAGCTGCTATAAAACACGGGGACTTGAGGTGCAAAACCGGCAATACTCTCAATTTCATGCAAAACATACCAGTTGGCGCATTTTGTGTTTTGAATGGGCAAAACCCGATGAATACTCTTGTCGGATTTTATAAAATAAACAGTTGGGGTGGCATTGAAATATGTATCCTCGTTATAATGCAAATCTGTTTCAACCAGGCGCCTGTTGATGAATCCAAAGTCCAATAAAGCAATAGCCGCTAAAATGAGCACCAGACTGCGAATTCCTACTTTTTGCTCCAAACAGAGTCCGATAAAATAGAATGTTATAATCAGAAAAAACAAGATTCGAATCAAATCAAATAACAAAGTGGAATAATGCTGAATTCGCTCAGGAATCGTCAGAAAAACGCCCTCAGTGGCGATGACATTTAAATACTGATTGCGGGCAAAAATCAGATAGATAAGAAAAAGCAACATTACTGCAAAAAAAACAAAAAAATAGATTCTTAGAAATTTTTTGTTGCCATTCTGCACGACGGATACCTCTTGCAGATACTGAATTCCATAGGCGGCCAAAACGAAAAAAGCAAAGGCCGAAAACAAATAAACCAGATTCAAAATGTCGTGCGAAACAGGTTTGATAAGCATAAATCCACTTGAAAAAAGAAGAAAACAGATCAGGGCAACAAAGCTCCAAAAACGGGTTTGGCGGTCCCGCCGAAAAAACATCGCAATCCCTGCCAAGAAAAAGATAACCCCTCCCAGGTACATATAAAGCCGTGAAAAATCCGTTCCAGACGATGTGACTTGAAGAAAAGAAGGGATTACCGCGCTAAATGCTTTGAACGGATTCTCAAAATGTAAGGATTCTTGCGTCAACTCGGTTAGAAAAGAGGAACCGGCAATCACGGGGAAATAGTGTACCGCAGACAGCAAAAAACCTGCCGTAATAGCGACAACCATCAAGAAAAGGAAAAACCACCTGTCGCCACTGCCCGCTGCCGGACGTAACAACAAAAATACAAACACCAGAAAGACAATAATCATCACTGAAAG
Organism: Candidatus Zhuqueibacterota bacterium; assembly: GCA_014728085.1. Classification (GTDB taxonomy): domain Bacteria; phylum Zhuqueibacterota; class Zhuqueibacteria; order Residuimicrobiales; family Oceaniaggregativiventaceae; genus Oceaniaggregativivens_A. The sequence goes on along the minus strand of WJMF01000164.1, from coordinate 13,700 downwards.
TGATAAACTTCCCCGCAGGAACATGAATCCAAAGAGCAATACACTCAGGCATAAATACAGAGCATTCTGCTTTTGCGATAATTTTGATATAACAACCAGTAAAACCGGCAATAATGTAAATGTATAAAAAACCGAGTGCTGTCCGTGCGTTGTCAAATCCGTAAAAAGCGGTAAAAATGGAAGCGTCAGAGCCGGGAAAAGAGCCGATTCGGTAGAAAGGTTTTGTTGTTTTAGATAAATAAATACGAACCATGAAAATATTACACTGTTGATGATTAGCAAATAAATCAATGGCTCGCCGAGCGCAAAAGAAAACCAGTTGAAAAAATCCAGCAACCCCTGATCCACAATATCAGTCTTTGGAACAATTAATATATCCGTTACCAAGGGCATGCCGGAGAAAATATAGGGTAGCCACTGTGGATGAGATATGGACTCTCCCGTTTGGTCGTGTTTTTCATCGTATTTCAGCAATGCCTTGTGATTGAGATCAGTGATGCGGGTGTCCTGCAGCAAAGCGGGTTGGTATTGAATGAGCAAAAGCAATATGACTGTTATCACCATGCCGGCGATGATTGTCGTTTTGGATCTTTGGTTGAAAACATTCATTCTTTATCCAGAATCTTTTTGCATTTTCTCCGTAATTTGAGAAATTTGTGACAATAGTTCAAGCGAATATTTTTCTCGTGGAAAAATGCTTTTGATTTCTTAAATTCAACTAAAAATGGACGCTATGTCATTTCTAAAATTTCGCAGCAGCAACTCACTCATCAATGACACATTCAAACTGGGATTGGGAACCACGATCAGTCAGGCGATGATTGTATTGTCTGCCCCGGTTCTGTCGCGAATCTATCCTGTTGAAATCTTTGGCATATTACAGCTACTCACCACCATTATTCTGACGCTCTCCATTGTTTCAGGACTTCGTTATGAATTTGCTATTCTGTTACCGAGTGAACATCGGGACGGCCTGCATCTTATGATACTTCATCTGTTTTTTTCATTAATCGTCGCGCTGATCAGTGGTGTTCTATTCTATATATTCAGGGAACCTGTTTCTGCCCTTCTCAACGCTCCACAACTGAGTCCCTACCTCTGGCTCACCGGTTTTGGAATCATTCTCTTTGGCGGCTATAACGCAGTCAATTTCTGGAACACCCGTCGCAACCGTTATAAACTGCTCGCACAGGGCAGAATTGCTTATGGTGGCCTGATGGTGTTGATACAGATTCTTTTTGGTTTGTTGTTCTACCCCTCACCTTTGGGTCTCATCCTTGGATTGTTTGTCGGTAAAATTTCCGAGGATTGTATTCATCTCTTCGGCATTATTCAAAATGACAAAAATATTTTTAAAAAGGGCATAAGCGGACGTAACCTTGTCGCTCAAATGAAAAAATATAAGAAATTTCCAAAATTTTCCCTGTGGGCAAGTTTAATCAATACCTTCTCTTGGCAAGTTCCAACACTTTTCCTGGCGCTGTTTTTTAATACAACAATCGTAGGGTTCTATATGATGGGTGACAGAGTTATCCGAATGCCGATAAATGTCATTGGCCGTGCCATTGCCCAGGTCTTTTTCCAAAAAGGCGCCGAGGCCCATAGAGAAGGAAAGATCGATTTGATTTTTCTACAAACCGTAAAAATGCTATCGCAAATCGGATTCGTCCCTCTTCTGGTTCTCACCTTTGTCGGCAAAGAACTCTTTATCGTTTTGCTGGGACAAAAATGGGCGGAGGCCGGCGTTTATGTCCAAATTATGGCGCCCTGGGCATTTATTTTGCTTCTGGCGTCTCCGCTTTCCAATATTATCAACATTTCGGAAAAACAGGAAAAAGGATTGCTGTTCAATGTTTTTATCCTGGCTTCCCGCATCGCCGCCCTGATCATCGGTGGCGTTGCAGACAGCCCCCGCCTGGCTTTGGCAATTTTTTCTTTTTCCGGGGTTCTCTGCTATGGCTGGCTACTGCTCTGGACCGGCGAAGTGGCTCAGGTACCCTGGCAAAAAACCCTGCGGGCCGTTTTCTCCTCTGATATCAAATGGAGTCTTTCAACCATTGTGGTTTTAACGATTTTTAAATTTCTGCCCGTCTCTGTATGGGGCATGAGTTTTGTCTCTGCTTTAATCGTTCTCCTGTATTTCTTCTTTCTCTGGAAACGAATTTCGGTCATTTTCAAGTCCTGATTTTCACGCCCGTTTTTTATATTTGGTCCTATACAACCAAAGACCGACAGGTATTAACAACAACAAAAGCGTACCAATACTGATCCATATTCCCAGAAAAAAACGTTTTGGCTTGAATATAAATTCGATCGTGTGATTACCAGGTTCGAGAAAAACTGAACGTAAAATATAGTTGGTTTTATATATTGGGGTTTCGACACCATCAACAAAGGCCCGCCATCCTGCCGGATAGTAAATCTCGCTCAGCACCATAACCGTCGGACTGAATACCTCCGCATTTAAACGAATATGATGCAGCCCAAAATCTTGCAAACGAACCCGGTTGCGATCGGATGGTAGTATATCAAAAGGAGGATTTTTCTCCACAATTGCGGTTTGACGGGGATCGAATTTTCCACTTTTCATATAGGAAAATATCGTCTCCCGCCCTTCCATCACCTGCACGGTATCGGCGAAAAAAGCACGCGGCAATACGTCAACGTTTTCAAAAACCCAGGGTTGCTGATGCTGAACCCTCTGATATCCGGGATCGGGAATGGGCAGATAATTTATCACCAGGTATTTTACATTGAGCATATCGAGAACCGTGTTGTGAAAATCGATCTGGTTCTGATTGCGGGCCTGTGGCGGTTTCCTTTGTGGCGTTAACTTTCCTTCCTGAACCGACAAATTCCAGAAATTGGCGATAAAGGGATTCAACCCATATTGATCCTGTGATGCAAAGCCGGTTTCTTCGAGGAAATCCTGATAAATTCGCAACTTTGCTGCAGAATAGCCATTGATGCTTTCGATAAGGTGATAGGCGTACCAGTTACCGCCTTTGTTGTCCAGAACCGGAAAAATTCGATAATGCGATTTATCCTTTTTTATGTAATTGACAGCAGCATTACCGGAAAAATGAGCCGTCTCGCTCGCAGGCGGACGAGGATTGATAATTTTAAAATCGATAATCCAAAAATCGATTACCATCAAGACGATCAGGGTCACCCCGAGAAACGATCTGGAAAGTTTAAACCTGAGAAATTGAAAGATGATAAAAACAGAAATGGCGATAAAAATGAGAGCTTTAAAACTGTCCAGAAAAGCATTGTTATAAGCGAGTTCCCGTTGCGCCGGCTGCATACGCGCTCTGCTTTCGGCAATCAATTCGATAAAAAGCGATTTGGCAAACAACATAAACAACAAAAATATCCCCACCACCGCCAGGAAAATAAATAAATAACGCCGCAGAGACTGTGTTATTACCGGCTTTTTCATTTTCGCCAATTGCTTCCGATAATCGAAAAGTGCCTGCAATCCATATGCCGCCAGGATAACCATTGAAAAATTCAACAGTATATGAATCATACTGGGAATCCGAAATTTATTGAAAAAAGGCAATAGCTTGAACATCGGCGTATAAAGAACCGGTAAATGTTTTCCAAAAGAGACCACCAAAGCAAAAATGGCCAAGATTGTAAAAAACCATGTCTTTCGATCCCGGCGTAAAACGAGTGCAAGTCCTGCCAAAAACAATACCCCGATACCAAAATAGAGGGGATAATCGGTAAATGGCATTTTTCCCCAATATGTCTGGCCGCCAAATCCCATAAAAGAAGGAATGATAAAGGTTACCATTTCAAGCGGATGAAAAGACCAGCTGGAGGCATAATCATAATCGAGGCCGCTATTTTCACTGGATCCCCGGATCGAATAGTGTTGATATTCATATACAGACAAATAAATTACGGATGATAGCAATAGCCCGGCAGCGATAGCTCCGATCAACAGGCCGGCATTAATTAAAAAGGGCTTTAAGGAGCGATTTTCGCGCCACCGCGTAACAGCTGTAAACAGTAAATATATCCCTAACATTAGAAAGGTATAATACGTCACCTGAACATGAGCCCGAAAGAGCTGAAAGCCGATGGCCAGCGCCGTCAGACAAAAATACAACAGAGAGCGTTCTTCAAACATTTTTTTGGTGAGATAAAAAATCAACGGTATCAAAACCACGGACAAAAATTTGGTATTATGACTAAATGAGACAAACGCAACAAACTGTGGTAATAAAGTCACTGCGATGGCGGAAAAAGAAGCCGCCAATGGTGAGATTTTTTGCTGACGCAGGAGCAAATACAAAGTAGCCGCAAGTAAAAGAAAATTAAGATAAATAAAAATAAAGTTGGGATCCGGCGTCCGTGGCAAAATGAATTGCAGAACCGTACGCATCGACCAGTCAACAATATTTATCATGGGAACCGTGAGCATGCTGGCAAATGAAGGCATGCCGCTGAAAACATAGGGACACCACAAAGGATAAATACCCTGACTAAGAGCCTGCTGAACAAACGGCTGCAGTGCCAGAGTTGTCATCCGGTCCGGGGGCTGAAACACCATACCCCCGAGTATAACCTGGTGATAAAGCACGATTAATAAAATCGCCAGGATAATGATCATAAACAACGCCGGCTTTTGGTCTGGCGTAAAAGTCGACGATTCTTGCGGTTTTTCCTTTTTAACCCGTTTTTTTGCTGTCACAATAACCTCACTCATTTTTACACAACTCTCAAACTTATAAGAATTTGATGAAAAAAGCAAGTCGTTACATACAACAAACCGTTCACTTTTTTTTGCTCTTGACCAAAAGATACCAGGTATACTCGGGGTGAATGGCAGAGAAGAGCTGATCTAAAAAACGCAAAACGAATCCGTATCTCAGTTTCAGATGGTACTGAAGGTGCACCAAAAGCCGGTGCCGGAAACGCTTTTGTTTGAGTATGGTCAAACCAGACCTCTCCAGATCTGTTGCCAGGTTGTTTCGATCAAACCTGTGCAAATGTCCGTCTGCATAAAAATATTTATGACAGTGCGGACAGATAATTTTTTTTAATCTTTCCTTGTAAGGAACCGTAACAATGAATATCCCGTCGTGTTTTAAAATTCGTTCCGCCTCCTGAAGGACCTGTTGGTATTTTTGAATGTGTTCGATAACTTCCGAACAGACGATCACATCTGCGAAAGCGGATTGCAAACCGGTCTGATGAATATCACTCTGCACCTGGTCCGGTGCTTCTGTGGCAATGGCGGTGCGTAAATTTTGTAATCTGCTGATCGACAGATCTACGGAAATTACGGTCAATCCTCGCTTTGACATGAGATAGGATAAATACCCGTTTCCGCAGCCCAGGTCAACAGCAAGGCCGCTCTCGGGAAGCTCGGCAATAATTCTTTCATACCGCACCATTTCCTGATAATAGGTCGGTGAGCCGGGAGCGCATGTCCAGATATTGGTACGGTGAGCTACCGCCTCATAATATTGCCGGCTGCTGTTTTTATTTTTCTTTAAAGAATTCATGATATATCTTTACCAAATTTTTACTGCTGTTTTGCCAGTTCCAGGTCGTTTTCACCGCCTTGTGTCCATTCATCCCCAACTCATCCCGCAAAGGCTTTTCTCTCAACCGTAAAACGCAACTGTCCAGCGTTTTCGGGTCCTGTGTTGAAAATAACAAACCAGACCCGGTTTCATCCAATATGCGCCGTATGGGTGTACAATCCGAGGCAACAACAGGCTTTTTTAAATACATGTATTGAAACAATTTATGCGGTATGGTTGTTTCGGTATGTTCGGTCCGCAAATGCGGGAGCAAAGCAATATCACTGTTGGCAACAATTTTCATCGCTTCTGAAAAACAAAGCCAACCGGTAAACTCGATAGAGTCCTCAACCTTACAATGCCTTGCAAGAGATTCCAGGCTTGGCCGCTCTTTGCCGTCGCCAACCAACCATAATTTAAGATTGGGGATTTGCCCGTGCAAATCAGGCAATCGCTTAATGACCACTTCCAGGCCGCGATGCAATCCCAAACCACCGGTAAAAACCATATTCAGGTGTTGACGAAATCGCGATCCTGCTTTCTCTTCAAAGGATATCGATCGCATGGTTTCCAGGTCGGGTGTATTGGAAACCACAACAAAATGCTCTGGTTCGAATCCGGATTCAATAAATCGATCCATAGCTTCTTCAGTCACCACAATCGCCCGGTCGGCATGTTTAACTGCTGTTCGCTCATAGCGTCTCCAGCCTTTTTGGCGATAAATCCAGCGGCCCGGCCATGTTCGGCTAAAGCTCCAGATTTTCAGGGCTGCGGGATAATTTTCATGCAGATCTAAAACCCACTTGACACCGGCTTTTTCGGCAAGCTGCCATCCGACACGGGCAAGGGGTAAATCATGTACATGAATAGCATCAAAAGAGACATTCCATGAACGGATAAAACGCTTCCACCAACGGTTGTAAAAGGGGAAAAATTCGACTGTAGAATGAATCTTGTTGAACACGTGTTGCGGAATGGCGTTACGAATTGCAAAAATCCCATCCTCGATCTCTTCAATCGGTTTCAAGCTTCCAAAGTTTAGGCAAAAAATCACAACCCGTATTCCGGCGTTGCGCAGTGCCGTCGCTTCATTCATCACTCTCAAATCAGTGGGAAATTCCTTTTCCAGAAGCATCGCAACCGTTTTAGAGATCATATATCTCCTTTACGAATACATCGTTTCAGATGACCGGCCAAAATACCGCTCTGATAACGCCGGTCAAACCGCTCTTTTACAGCAGAGTCGACTTTGGGAATCCGGCCATGGGTTGAATGTAAGTGCAAAAACCTCTTAAGAGTATCGGCCATACTATCGACATCGTTGGGCGTTACACAAACGCCGAGGTTTTGTCCCTTGATTAAATCAAAAGCTTCACCTTTTGGCGCTAATGCCAGAATAGGCTGTCCGGATCCAATATATTCAAAAAGCTTGCCGGTCAGAATGCCTTCATTCCCGGGTGCATCATCGATGATCAGAAGACAAAGATCGGTTGCCATTAAATAGGCAAGACTTTCAGCATGATCAACATAGGAGATGATCTGGAAAAGCCCGGACACCAAAGAGGTTTTAATGCGATCGAGAATGGGTTTGCCGATACGCCCGACCAAACGAATGAGAATCCGCTCGGACAATGTTTTATCATTACGATAAAGAAGCTCCAGTGCCTCGATCAGAGTTTCGGGGTTTCGCCGACCATACATGGAGCCCAGATAGGTTATTACCAGCCGGGGATCGCGAGGTCTGGCCCGACCATAATCGGAAGGATCATAGCCATTGGGTAAAAGAATCCATTTGTCCGGTGGCAAGTGAGAATGCCTGCTGTATAAATCCGCCCGAACCCCGCGGGAAACGGTAATAATTCGCTGCGCATGGCGCAAAACTGCGCGTTCCATTTTCATTTCCAGTGCACGAGAAAGAGGGGGTCGCCATTGAGGCGTGGAAAGCCAACCGATCCAGGAATCGCGAAAATCCGCTACCCATGGCAGACGAAAATATTTTGATAACACCAGGGCGATCAGGTGAGTGGTATAAGGCGGAGCGCTGGAATAAATAATATCGGGTCTCTCCCGTTGAATAACCCTTATCCCCTTGAGTACAGCAAAAGGCAACCAGCCGATTCGCGCGTCCGGGATAAAGAAAACAGAACGAACCCATTCCGATAACCGTTCTGCCAAAGAGGCCCGGTCGGTTTCGGTAAAACTGAGTGTGGCAATATCCGTGGATTCTTCAGTTTGCCGAGCTGTTAACAGGCGGTAAAGAGAATAAGGCTCAAAAAGTAAAGAACGATAGACGTTAACGTGAGGAGGAATTTGATCCACGAGTGTTTGATCCAAAATCGGGTAATTTGCATTTCTGGCGCTTAGAACCACCGGCTGAATACCAAAGTCCGGCAAGTACCTGACAAATTTAAGCGTGCGCTGAACGCCGGATCCACCGGACGGCGGAAAATAATATGTAACCATCAATGCCTTTTTCACAAAAAATTCTCTTTTATGATCCGGGAAAGTCGAATGGAACAAACCGGCCAGCTTCTGTCGGCACCTCTTAAATCCCCAATGTTCGTTTGACTGAATAATGATCTGACTCTTGTCGCTGGGCTGTAATCATCTCTCCCAGTAAACCGATAGATATAAACTGAATACCAACGATCACCATCAGCACGCCGAGGAACAGTATAGGCCTGTTGCTCAGGTATATTTGATAAAAAATTCTCTGAATGGTCAATACGATCAAGACCGCACAACCAAGCACAACCGATAATGCGCCGATCAATCCAAACAAGTGTAAAGGTCGTTTCTTATAACGGGTGAGAAAAGTGATGGTAATCAGATCAAAAGCACCGCGCAAGAATCGGGCAGCTCCATATTTTGACTTTCCATATTTACGCGGATGATGTCGAACCGGTATTTCAGTAACCCGGAAACCATCTTTAAAGGCCATCACCGGCAGGTATCGATGCATCTCACCATAAACATCTATCGATTTAATCACCTGATGGCGGTATGCTTTGAGTCCGCAGTTGAAATCATGCAATCGTATTCCACTGAACACAGAAGTAAAAAAATTATAAATCCGGGAAGCTAAACGCTTGCTTAACGGATCCCGGCGGACCTTTTTCCAGCCTGAAACGAGATCATAACCCGCTTCGAGTTTGGCGATCAGTGCGGGAATCTCGGCCGGATCGTCCTGCAAATCTGCGTCCATCGTAATAACGTATTGGCCCCTGGCCGCCTTAAATCCGGCCGACAATGCAGCAGATTTGCCGTAATTACGCCGAAACTGGATAAATTTTATATCGCCATGTTTTTGATACAGGGCTTCCACCATTTCAGCAGACCGGTCTGTTGAGCCGTCATCGATATAAATAATCTCATAGATCAGTCCGGTTGACTGTAAAACGCTATGGAGACGCTCGTGCAGTTCATATATGGATTCTTCTTCATTGTAAAGCGGCAAAATGATACTGCAGCCAAGAGATGGATCTTTTTCTTTTTTAAACATATTACAACTCTTCCCGAATGGCATTATCCGGAATCTTTATTCTAAATTGCTCATGTTTTATCGACTCGTTTAATTTGACAAAAGTATAAAACAAGGTGATCGATTCTTTGGTTATCGGCTTTATTATTTGAATGGTTTTGGGCATATAGCTCCCTCTGCTATAAATAAAGCGACTGTATTTGGCGGCAAGAATCAAGCGGTTATCCGTATCATAAATCCTGGTATTTTTCACAACACCTTTGGCCGGATCGATCGTATAGATGGCCTCAAAATTTCCCACCATCCCGGAAACCGTGATCTCCGCTTCCGATGGCACGGCACTGACGGTTGCCTCATTCAACCCATCCAGCAACTCGAGCCCCAATAATGTCTCGAGTAAATTTCCAAAGGTTAATTTCATTCCAATAAAGGATTGCAAGTCCAAAACCGCCGAGTCATCCCTGTAAAACGTGTTTTGGCGAGGAGAATAGAGTAAATATCCTTCCCGGCTTGCGAATAACATCCCAACATCTATTCCCAGAGTTGCTTCAAGTTTTACATAAACCGAGTCGGGATTTACAATCAATGCCTCTATATCGGCTTTGAATGATTCAACCGGTGTAAGGACATTTAAAGTGCCATACCCCTTAAAGGTTTTGATATGGTAAAAATTACGAAACAAGGCTTCTTTGATAACCTCGAGTCGCTCTTCGTTGATGCCAAGCGCCGGGCGGGGCGCCATATGGGCGCAATGGCCAAAAAACCCGGCAATACAAATGAAAACAAGGTAAACATATACTTTTATTTTCAACGGTGTGATAATCTATTTATCCAAATTCAACTTGATTTTCAATTGGCTTTTCGCTGGATCGAGCTCCAGCGCTTTCTCATAGGCTTGTCTGGCTTTTTCATTTTCATCGAGCTGACTATAGGCATCACCAAGGTGCTCATATACTTCTGCAGAATCACCCTGTAAGGTTATGGACTTGCGAATATACTCAACCGCCTTTTCGTAATCCTGCAAACGAAAATAGATCCAGCCAACCGTATCCAGATAAGCGGCGTTTTCCGAATCCTCTTCAATGGCCCGCAAACCCATTCTCAGGGCTTCCTCCAGCCGGATTCCCCGGACAGCCAAATGATAGGCGTAATTATTGAGAATCAGTGGATTCTCCGGAGCCAGCTCTATCAATTTTAAGTACAACTCTTCCGACTGGTTAAAATTTTTCAATTCATCGTAGGCGCTTGCCAGAGTGGTCATGGCCTGAATGTTATCGGGTTCTCTGTCCAATGATTCCTGCAGATAGTATATTGCCTGAGAATAATTTCGTTCACGATTGAGCAGAAAGCCGGTGTAAAAATTCATTTCTGCATTTTTCGGAAAAAGCTGAACAGCCTGTAAAAAGTTATCCAACGCCTGTTTAACACTATCCATCCGCATATAATTGATACCACGCAACACCCATAAAGCCGGAATATCCTGTCGCTGCTCAAGCACCTGATTGAAAAGGTCTGCTGCACGGCTGTTTTCATTGACGAGAAAGTAATAACGCCCCAGAGTCAGGGGAACGCGCCAATCCTCCGAGTCTGTTTGCAAAAGGGACTCTATCTGCTCAATAGCTTGCAGGGTATCACCGCGATACATGAATAAATTTGAAATCTCGATATTTGCACCGACATAGGTTGAATCCGCATTTTTGAGCGGTTCATACAGCTCAATGGCTCTACCGATACGCTGCTTATCAACATAAATGTCTCGCAGCCGTGCTCTAATGGTTAAAAACGTTGTATTCTTTTCCAGAGCACGCTCATAGGTTTTCGTCGCAGCAAGGGTATCTCCCATGATCTTTTGCAGGGACGCAAGAGACAAATAAGCACTCTCGTTATTGGGATGATCCCGCACAGCTTTCCTAAAACAGCGAGCTGCCTTTAACGTATCACCATTTTGATAATAGAGCTTGGCCAAAGCGATTTTGTTGTCCAGATTTGTTGAATCTTTCTCAAGGAGGGCTTGATAAAATGTAATCGCCTTGTCATACTGGTCATTTTTTTCATAAATATTGAGCAATTCCATTTTGGCATCGTTGAAATCAGGGTTTTTAAGCGCTGCTTTTCGGTACCACACTTCAGCTCGGGTGGTATCCCCCTGGGCCTTGGAAACCGCGGCCAATGCCAGATAAGGGTCTTCCCGGGCGGGGAAATCGGTTAAAATGTCAAGATATATCTTTTCCGCATACTCAAATGCAGTCGCTTGTAAAAACAGATGACCAATTCCCAAACGATATTCAACATCTTCGAGGCCACGCTCAACCAGATCTCTATAGGTTAAAAAAGCCTTGTCATACTGCTTGTTGATAACCTGGAGAGAAGTCAAATTGTATAATATTTCCAGATCCCCGGGCTGCAGTTCAGCATATCGCTCCAGGACATTTAACGCTTTGGAATATGCTTCCAGCTTTTCATAAGTAATGGCTAAAAGCTCAAGAGCAGCGAGATTGTCGGAATCGATTTGCAGGGCTTTGCTAACTTGACGTATAGAACTCTTAAACTCTCCCAACATATAATAATTCTCTGCCATAGCAAGATATATACCCGGAGAAGAGGAATCGATCTCTGCTGCCTGGTGATATTCCAGCAATGCAGTTTGTGGTTGTCCCAGCAATTCCGCAATCGCACCGTCAATCATATGATCCATTGCTTCCCGGTCATATGATCCCTGCGGAATGGAATCGGACTGTCGCAGCTTTTGTCCGGAGCCACAGGCAAGAACCAAAGATAAAAAAATGACACCGGTAAAAATGGTAAATAGTTTCTTCATAATCCTCTCAATCATAAGACGGGGCAATATATTATAAAATATTGACTTTCTCAAGAAAAAAAATTAGTACGAGTCACCGAACCATTAAACGGTAGAGCACAAAAGGGGTTCCCGCAACCTGGCTTTAGGGCCTCCTGAAAAAAACAGAGCGTTACACCCGGTTCCGTTCAACCTTCGATAAAATCTCTTGTGCCTTATTGGTAAAATAGCTATTTTTTAGCGCTTTTCAAACCTGAATAAATATCTTTAAACGCTTGCGTTATGAATCGGATGTGACTTTGACATGCCGCTCGCCACAAAAAATGCATCCGGTTTTCAGGCAGATATATCAAACCCTGAAACCGAAATAATTAAGCTTGATTTCCATCAAATAAAAGACATCTGCTTTACCGTCCAAATCAAGGCGTTGTAAATGGATAAAAAACAATTTTTAAAAAAACTTCGTTCTCAGCGTTGGCGGGGTTATATTCTGATTGGTCTCATTATATATCTTATTCTTATCAATCAGCTTATTCGGGTGCGCCCGGATCACGTCTTTGTCGCTCTTTTGCTGTTTGTCCTCGCCCTCGGAAAAGGCAGACTTAAATATTTTGCTATCGACTGGGCTCCCTGGATTTTCTTCTGGATCAGCTATGATATGATGCGGGGAATTGCTGACTCTATCCGGGGGGGGATAAATGTTATTTTGCCTTACCAGGTTGAACTCGCCATCTTTGGGCGTTTTTTTGGCGGTGTGATTCCCTGTTTCTGGTTTCAGGATTTTCAGACAGCCATCGATGGAACAGTGCTAAAAAATATCCTCGATGCATCGGGCGGTTTGTTCTATACCCTGCATTTCGGAATGCCATTACTTTTGGGATGGATCTTCTGGCACACCCTGGCTGACCGCAAGATGTTTTACCTCTTTGTCTGGACCATGACACTGCTCAACTTTTCCGCTTTAGCCACATTTATGATCTACCCTGCAGCGCCTCCCTGGTATGTCTACTCTTACGGTTTTGGTCAACCGGCGCACACATCGTTCTGGGGGTTGGGGGCCGGGGCTCTGGTCAATGTTGATAGAATGATCGGTATGAATTTTTTTCAAACACTGTGGGGAGGATTCAATCCGAATCATTTCGCCGCCATTCCTTCGCTGCACGGGGCCTACCCCGTCGCCGTGGCGTTTTTTACCTACAAAGAATTCAAAAACGGCTGGTATTGGCTCTACCTCTATCCGGCCGGCGTCTGGTTCTCTGCAGTCTATCTTAACCAACATTATATCATTGATCTTTTTATCGGCGCAGGCTATTTTTTCCTCGCCTACCAAATCACAAAAAAATTATTGATCCCTCACTTCTTTTCCAAAATAGTTGACTGGAAGGCGCTGCAACGGACGCAAAGCAAAGCCAATTCCGATGGTTAAAAGATCGAATGCGCAAACCGGAAAATCGTCCTTCGGTCTATCTAAACGGAAAAGAATAGCGAGATTTTTTCTTGACATTTTAAGAAATTGTGTTATATTATATGCTTCTTAGTGGCGCTTTAGCTCAGTCGGTAGAGCAAGGGACTGAAAATCCCTGTGTCCCCAGTTCGATTCTGGGAGGCGCCACCAACGCCCCGGGTCACGCTTAACTGATCAGGGGCTTTTTTTATCCTCATCCGTTATCAGGGTAATTCTCGCACGATAAACCTTGTCGTCGTGAATCAGACCAGCTGTAATAACATAACCAAAAGATGAGACAGCAAGAAAATCTCTGTGAAGGTTATAAACAGGCTAATAACAGCAAATGAAGTCCTGCTGTTCATGCTACAAACATCTACTCTCCTGTTACTTCCGGTACCTTGATATGAAAGACTCTACTTTAGGAATCCCCCC
>WJMF01000030.1 GCA_014728085.1 Candidatus Zhuqueibacterota bacterium | reverse complement strand
CGTATGCCTTGGTATCCGCGGAGAAGGGGTGCCGGTCGACTTCGTCGGGAAAGCCGTAAAGCAATAAAACTCTGCCCCGGTCAGTCTTCCAGCCATCTCTGAACGTGCCCTTGAACTTTTGATTTGCGTAATTGGCCCGGGTCAGATAATCTCGTTTAAATTCGTTAACAGGCGTACCCGGTGTTTGATCGCGATTGGCCCAGAACCCTTTAATAAACTTGCGCTTCCCTTCCAGATTGAGCTTTTTGTAGGTCTTGCGTTCTTCTTTCGTATTCATATATCTCGTATAGTCAAACTCATCATCGATGTCATCCTCGTCCATCGAATCATAACGGTCTGCATCGAGGCCAGGACTGCCTTTTTGAGCCACCTGTTCCGTTTTTTGGAATTTTACACCACCCTCTTTAAAATCGTCTTCGCGGTATACAAAGAATCGTCTGGCGGTAACAGCCTGTTGCCCGCTTGCAGGGTCTTCAACTTCCAGGATGATCTTATAAGGACCCGAAACCAGGGTTGCAACATTAATACCATTTACTTCAACCGCCGACGCTCCTGCTTTTTGTTTATCCAGAGGGCCCATTTCCTTGACCACCTGGCCATCGGCGTCATAAATTTTATAAGCAACCCTAAATCTATCCTCTTCCGTGTCCGGGGCTTCACTTAGATTATAGATTTCCGAATACATGTACAATATTGGAATACTCAATCCGTACATCCCGGTCGGATGCGGCATAACCTTGAAATTGTTTTTTGTAAAAACATTTTTTGTCGTGTCACGTGAAATCCTGGAACTGATTTCAATATCGCTGATCCGAAGCTTGCCGGTCGTAAAACCGCTTATTTCTACCGGAAATGTGTGCTCTGAAAAGTGGGTAGAATTGACATCCTCTACATTTATTTTTACATCGTACGTCCCGGTTTCAAGGACGAAATTATTAATAAAATAAAGCCGCTGATAAATATTGATCTCTTCCAAACTGTCTGCATAATTGACACTTTGCCATTTTTTCGTCGACTGCAGGGAATCTTTGGAAAAAACCTGAGCAGTAACGGTAAATTCCGCCTTAAAACGATCGTCATCTTTAACATAAGCAAGCATACTGCGCGGGAAGGTACCATACAACTCGAAAAAAGTCAGGCTGTCAGCAAAGGGAAAACGGGAATAATCCAGCGCTACCGGTATCTTGTCGTTGTTTTCGGCCTGCCTTGTGCTGTCAGCCGTCTGGGCAAATAATGCTGTTCCCAACAATAAATGAACCAGGAAAAGACAATAGATACTATGTCGTAAAAACATAATTCCTCCTTTTAATTCTCTTGTTGTTCTGCCTGGCTGGGAACCAATTTTTCTTCTTCTTTTTCAAATTGAACAGAAACAACTTTGGAAACCCCTTCCTCCTGCATCGTAACACCATATAACTGCTGTGCTGCTCTCATGCTAAGTTTATTATGTGTCACCAATATAAATTGTGTTTCCTGAGCATAATCTTCAAGTGCCGCCGTATATCGTCTGACGTTCTGGTCGTCAAGGGGGGCATCAACTTCATCAAATATGCAAAAAGGGCTTGGTTTAACCAAATAAATTGCGAACAGTAAAGAAATCGCCGTCAGGGATTTTTCTCCGCCTGAGAGCAGTGTTAGAGCGGATAACCGTTTACCACCAGGAGTCGCATAAATATCAATGTCTGCTTCCAGCGGATCAATTCCTTCCCGCAAAATAAGACTCGCCCGGCCTCCCTCGAAGAAAGATTTGAAAACCTTGCTGAAATTTTGTTGTACACTTTCAAATGTCTCCAAAAACTGTTTTCGTGCAGTCTGGTTGATCGTATCAATGGTATGAACCAGGTTCTTTTTCGCTGAAATCAGATCATCTTTCTGATTCTGTAGAAACTCCATTCTGTTTTTTTCTTGCTCATACTCTTTTAAGGCAAGCAGGTTTACCGGTCCAAAGTCCTTTATGCGCTCTTTTAGCTGATTCATCTTTTCCGACATGTCATCAATCGGCAATTGATCATCGATTTCTTTTCGTTCAAGCTGATAGTCGTATTCCTCTTTTATTCGAGACACAAGGTTTTGTGCCCGCATTTTCAATTCAGAGACTCGCAATTCATGATGATGGATAGATTCGGAAAGCTCTTCAGCCTTTGTGCGCGCCTGCCGGATTTGTCTCTCCTGATCTGCAATTTTTGTATTGGCCTCATACTGTTCTACTTCTAATGTCTCAATTCGTTCCCGAACAATATCCGTCTTCTTTTTCAAACTCTCGATTCTGTCGGCATATTCAGCATTGACTTCCCCGAGTTCCCGGGCTTCCCGTTCAGCACTTTTAGATTCCGATTCCCGGGTTTGAATGAGACTTTCGGTTTCAGAAATCTGCCGTTTTACAGAGTCTTGTTCGCGTTTTAAGGCATCAAAATCGCTTTGTTCTCTGGCCAGCTCAACGCTTGCCGTTTTGACCTTCTCGGCCATCGTGTTGAGCTCTTTTTCCAGGCTTTTAAGCGTTTCATTCTTTTCCTGTGCCTGTTTGGCAAATTGCTGCCGCCTGGCTTGTTGATCCTCTGTGCCATAATTCTGTTCTTTAAGGTTGCGATCCACCTGACCCATCTGTTCAAGCAGGCGTTGTCTTTCGCTGGCGCGTTTTACCTTTGCTTCGTTAAGCGTTTGTTCCTCGAATGTCAACCGGCCCAATTCGATGCGCTTTGCCCCTAACTCTTCTTCTAATGATTTCAGTTGCGTGTGTAATTCCTCGGCATCGATTTTGTCTGCATGAGCTTTCTCCTCAAGTTCAGACATCACCAGCAAGCGCTGTTCCCGTCGCTTTTTGATCTCCTCAATTTGAGCCAGCAATGATGCCAGTTGTTCCTGACGCCCAATGAGTTCTGCTTGTTGTTTGCTTTTGGCGCCGCCGCGAATCAACCCCCAAAAGGTCAATACCTCACCTCCCAACGTCACCAGATTAATGCCATATTGTTTTGCATCATCGAGTATTCGCGTTGCTGTCGCCTGATCCTGGACAACCAGAAATTTTCCCAATAACGCCTTTACCACTTGCTCAAACTCGGGTTTATACTCCACCAATTCATCCGCCCATCCTATAACCCCCAAATCATCCAGCTGCGGATGACTGACAAAATCAAAGCGTAACTGCTGTATGGGGAGAAAAGTGACCACTCCCTTTTTATCCTGCTTGAGCATCTCAATACCGGTCAAGGCTCGATCCGCATTGTCCACCAGTAAAAACGTCGCTGCATCTCCCAGTGCAGCACTGATAGCCAGACGATAAGATTCATCAATATGAAGGATATTGGCAAAAGGACCAAAATTTTTCAATTCTTCGGACTTTTCCGTTAACAGATGACGAACACCGGCAGGATAATCCTCGAAATTTTCGATTAAACGCCTGATCAAGGCCGCCTGATTGTTCAAAACCTCAATTTTATTTTCATCCTGGCTGTCGATTTTTTGCAAGCCTTCATAAGATCGCAGGGATTCTTCTATCTGTTTTTCCTTACTCTCCAACTGGTTGCGTTTTTCATTCAGGGTTTGATTGTATTTTTCCTCTTCCGAGCGAACCCGAGTCAAACGAGTTACCAGATCTCTGTTCTTTTCTTCCGCTTCATTATCTTCCTGATCCAATTGTCCAAGCCGGCTGCTGAGATTTTCTTCATTAGCCTTTAATCGCTCCCCCCTGTTCTGCAGACGGCTGATCTCTTCAATGATTCGTAAAACATCCTCTTCGTGCCGGCGCACTTGTTCTCTCAACAGATTGTACTTTTCCCGCACGGTCTGATATTTTGCATCCAATTCCTGATAATTCAGTTTCTTTTCATCAAATACGCCCTCGAGCCCGCTCATACGGGTTGTTATCTCTTCTAAAGATTCTTTCAACTCTCCGGACCGCCGGTTAAAACTCTTTTGCTCGAGAAGATATCTGTTTTTATTTTCCTCCAGAGAGCGAAGACGCTCCTTGTTGACCAAAATCCGTTCATCGAGTTTTTGAATCTCCTTCTCAAACGCATTAAATTCCATTTGCTCAGCGGATAATTTCTTTTCAAGACCCAGTAACTGACTGCGCGTCTCTTCATATTTTGCTTCAAACGTGGCAAGAGTGGATGAGGACGCTTCCCGGTCGTCCCGTACAAGTTCAAACCTGGTTTGCAGCGGATCCAGTTCATTTAAAATTTTTGAATACTCGTGCGTGCTGACCTGAATCTCAAGATCGCGGAGTTCACTGGTCATTGTCTGGTAGCGTTCCGCTTTGCTGACCTGGCGGCGCAAGGAACGTACATTCTTCTCGACTTCAGACATGATGTCTTCAATCCGAATGAGATCTTTTTCAGTTGCCTCAAGTTTTCGAAAGGTTGCTTTTCTTCTCAACTTGTATTTTGTTATACCCGCTGCTTCTTCAAATATGGCCCGCCGTTCATCTGCCTTGCCATTTAGAATCTTTTCTACTTGTTGCAGTTCAATCACCGAATAGGTCCCCGGTCCGACCCCGGTATCCATAAAAAGATCCAGAATATCCTTAAGACGACACAGATTACCGTTGATGAGATATTGACTCTCGCCTGATCTGAACAGACGCCGCGTAATAACCACTTCAGTATATTCTATGGGTAAAATATTTTTATTGTTCTGAATGGTCAGGGAGACTTCTGCCATCCCAACCGGTTTGGCGCTTTCGGAACCATTAAAAATAACATTTTCCATTCGCTCGCTTCGCAAGACACCGCTTCGCTGTTCCCCCATTACCCAACGGATAGCATCGACGATATTGCTTTTGCCGCATCCATTCGGCCCCACGACTCCGGTTATCCCCTTGTTAAACCGAAGTTGTATCTTGCGCGCAAATGACTTGAAACCAATGATGTTTAATTCAGATAAATACACGTTTCCCGTTTACCAGTTATATTAATATTTGAGCAAAGTTTATAAAAGTACGACGTACACCAACAAAATGCAAGCAGAAATTCCAAAGCTCATGAACCGATCATCATTAAAAAATAGCGAAGGTATGAAATAAATGCGCTCTGTATATGCAAGTAATACCCGGCAGATAAAACGAACAACAGAACAACGCCAATGACCATACTCGTCTGCAGAAAACCGAGCTGTAAAAACAATCTAAATCCCCTAAAATACCTGCCGATTGTCCACAACAGAATTACAACGAGATATATGTTTATAAACAAATGAAATTCTTTTGCCTGGTAGGCCTTGATGAATACAATAGCCAACGGTAAGGTAAACAATATATGAGAATTTATCCAGACACAAAAAGAAAAGGTCTGTCGAAAATATATCGTCCTCTTTGTGATGAAAAAATAAATACGCAATAATGCGGCTGAAAAAACAATCCCGGCAAACAGAACAACAAAAAGAAAAAACAACAGCCAGAGCGGATGCCAAATCAACTGAATAACCCGACGCTGCGATTCCGGTTCCGAGAATAAGTAAATCAAAACCTTCCCAAAGAGAAAGTTGTCTTTCAAACAATATATCCAGCTGCTGAAAATAATCGCAAGAGATAAAATTAATGTCGTGCCGACGTAAAGCGTTAAAAACGCATTGACCTTTCGATTTTCCTGCAGATCAACAATAAATCCATGCGGAAATCTATATACTCTTTTTAAATAGACTTGCAGCCGTTTGTCGTTTTTTAATAAAAGTAAAAATAAAGCAAAAAGAGTCAGGGCCAAAATCTGAAATAACAATGAAGATTCTGGCGGTACATCCTCATATAAAATATCGATCAGCGAACGACTTGAAAAAAATGACCTGACCACCTGAAAGGCCGGTCGTTCGACGCCGTCGGCATTGATCAAACCGGTAATATGTTTATCCATCTCCAGCCCGGCTCCCCAATAAGAATAACAAGCGTCCCCGTACCAGTCATAAATCGGGCTTACCAGGAGTCCGCCCTTCCAGGAGCGTTCTGAAAGATCGGCAAAAATTTCCCGTATTTTATGGGCATGATGCTTTTCTAAATAGCGCTGATCTTCCTCGCCAATTTCAACGGCGGCGACGATACGCGGTAAAACATTCCGCCCCAGGGAGGAGAGTGCCGTTTCGTCCGGCTGATTATTTTGGTCGATAACATCTACAATATAGAAATCCGCTCCCAAAGATGGCGACGTCGCCGGCAGTGCCGGCGATAAATAGACCGGTCGCCCATCCCAGGCTCCGAGCTTCCCGACCATTCGCCTGACAAAAGATTGAGATAACGGATGATCGGGTGCAAATCCATTCCCCAAACCCCAGGCCAGAACGCTGGGATGAACCTTAAACGTCTCTATGAAACGATGTAAATGATTCTCAAAAAGCTGGATAAAAGATTGCCGCTTTAGAAAATCGGTTGGAATATCAGCAAGCGGAAGTTCTACCAGTGCGTATAATCCCAACTCATCACAAACACTTAAAAACGGAGGCAGGGGATAAGAGGCGTAACAATAAACGGTATTGGCGCCCATTTGCTTGATCATTCGCAAATCGTCAAAAAGCCGAGCTTTCAACGTATCGGGAGATAATCCGGCCAGCTGTTTATCCAGTACATAGCCGATGGCCCGTATATCTTCCGGAACCCTTGGCTCATTCGTTGCGGGCACGCCAAAATCGACGCGAAACACATCGCTCTGATCATCCCGGTTTTGCTGCCATAATCGAACCTCAAGTGTATAAAAATGCGGAGAGCCGGGCTGCCAGGGATAAAACGGCACCGAGATGTTGCCCAGTTCCATAAACTCATCCCCATCCCTTGCTGCCGGCGAAGAGATGGTGTGCTGCTGTTGCCACAGCGGCCGCCTGAATCGTTCCGTTAAAAGCTGTATGCGCGCAACCACGGCTTTATTTTCCGGCGAGCGCAGCTTTAGATTCAAATCAAAGAGGAGACGATTCCCACTGATCTCGATCGAATCGAGCAATACAGATTTGGTAAAAGGGGTTGACAGGGGGACGAGCTCCACAGACCCCAAAACGCCTTTACCATGGATTGGCAAACCGTTTAGTCTTGCCTTTAATGGAATGGTTTCTTTATAATCCAGACGATTGTCAACCTCAATGGAAAGTTGATTTTGTTTGTCTGTAAAGACATTTTCAGCTCCCGCTGATAGCGTAAACGGAAAACGGGCCAAAGCACGGCCGCCGATAAACTGATGATTCAAATAAACAGAACATTGTCCCTCAATCCCGCCAATGTGAAACAGATATTCCTCTGCGGATGCAGAGGAATCGACTCGAAACGTCTTAATCAGGGTAAAATGACCGACTCGATCCAGATATGAGGGTAAAACAACGGTTTCCCGGCTATCGCCATTCATCGCTCTGAGTTCCCACTCACCATCAAGTGCGATTCCACCGGACGGGCGTTCAAGCTGAATCCTGCTAAACTGCAAAGACCGTGGCAAAGCAAAATCGCCTCGTCCCGGTAAAATCATGATCAGCAAAAAAAACGCGAATAACCAGTTAACATAGCCTGGCAGATTGTAATATTTTATCAGTGACATTTTTTATCTGGCCTTGAAATATAGACCCAATATAAGGACTTTATTTACTGTTGTCAATATTGTGTAACGCAAAAGTACTCAATCAACGTTTTGGTCTGAAAATTGCTTAAAACAACGCATATAATTTTAAAAATGGTGGTGGTCGCTTAACTCTTTATTTTACGTTTCTTTAATCCTTTAAGTGTGGCATGCCGTATCGAAAAATCCGCACAAATGCCACAATATTGAGCCAAAACAAGAGGATAATTTAATGAACAACAACAGTCTTATATTTTTTATGCTGACGATCTTGCTGACTCTGCAATCCCTTTCAGCACAGCCCGTTCATCGCCGTTTGTTTTATTACCACCCCTTAACGAATGCAATGCCCGCTGAAGGAGAACAAATCACCAATACCGATGGAAAATTTATCT
Organism: Candidatus Zhuqueibacterota bacterium; assembly: GCA_014728085.1. Lineage (GTDB taxonomy): Bacteria > Zhuqueibacterota > Zhuqueibacteria > Residuimicrobiales > Oceaniaggregativiventaceae > Oceaniaggregativivens_A. The sequence goes on along the minus strand of WJMF01000030.1, from coordinate 46,846 downwards.
CGACTACCGGATGGAAGGCCACAAACACCAACAGTCAATTAAAAATAGAATTGTCACGGCTTATTCCGTTTAAAGGCACGCTCATGGTAGATGTTAGCAACTTTGACCCTGCACATCAGGCCACAAATTTAAAGCATCAAATTATCAATTTATATTCAGTTATACACCCGTCAAACAATAAAAACCTCTTTCAAACAGATAATGCCTGGTGGAATATTCGCACCTATCATGAATATTCCCTGGGCGAGGGCCTGGCTGGATTTCGCTTCCAGGCTGCTCCAAATCATATCGATTCCCGCACAACTGACGATGTCATGCTCGAAGCCATATGGGACTCTACCAGAACATACACCTTCAAAGTAACCTGGACCCATAACAATATTTACTGTTTTGTAGACGATGAGTTAATTTCAACACTCCCTCATGAAGACCAAATCCGGGCTTATAAAATTATTTTACTCGGCCGGGATAACCTTATATGGGGTTATTGCGGACAACCCGGTCCGGTTTATTCAAATCTAAGAATTTATATAGAGGGTGATCCTAAACCCGATGCCGGCCCTCCAAAGGTGGAATCAGTTGCCGTCACATGTGTCAACAAGGTGTACGCGTCCTTTAACAAGGCGTTGGATCAACAATCAGCTGAACATCTTGACAACTATAGCATTACACCAGAAATTAAGATCCTTAAATCAAACCTTTTGAAGGATCTTAAAACCGTTGAATTACAGACCACAGCTCACAGATTAAATCGCTCCTATTCCCTGACCATTCAAAACCTTAAAGATCGGCTCGATATAGCTGATGTCCTGGAAGACACAACGATTGGCTATCAATTTACCAGGGAATTCATTGTCGATGGCATAAGCAGAAAAAATTACACCACAAAAGCAAAACAAATTGGTGATCCGGTATACAGCGACCGGCCTTATCTTATCACTCTGCTGCCTGAAACACTCAACCAATTGACCTGGATAGAGACGGCCAATAACGACAAAGACCTGTTCGGATCGGAATTTATCTCCTTCTATGTTAATAAAAGTGTTGCCCTGTATGTCGCTTATGATGCACGATATACCGACTCGTTACCGACGTGGCTATTGCCGTGGCAAGAAACCAATATGACCATAGAAAGCGAAGATACGTCTTATAAAATATACAAAAAAGAGTATCATCCCGGCACCATTACCCTTGGCGCCAACAAGGGAGGAACATCCTCCAGCATGTACCTGATTTTGATGGATGATTATACGGATAACATTTCTCCATCGCCGCCCGAAATAATCGGGGTCACAAAATCAATTGCATTGCAATAAAAAATCAGGAAAAATCCTCTGCCAACCGGACAATCGTAGCTCCCCAGTTGCCCCGTTCACCATCAAGATGATAAGCGGCAACACCCGGGGTTTTGTCCAATATAGCATGCACGGTTCGCCGCAGGGCGCCTGTGCCTTTACCGTGTATAATACGGACACGTAAAATATTTTTCTCCCGGCACGCTTCCAGATAGGTTGGAACCAAATCTCCGACTTGTGAAGGTTTAAATGTGTGGAGGTCAAGAATACCATCAATCGGCAGGTCTATTGGATCATTCATGAGTCTTGTTCTCCGAACTCCTCTTGCCAGGCGAGAAATGTTTTTGCCTGCCTGTCTCCATATCTTCGTACTCGTTCCAGGACATCATCGGTTGTTTTTTCGATCCATAATTTGTGAGAAGATTTGGAAAAAAACAAATCAGCCCAGCACAGAATCCTTTCTTCTATGGACAGGGGAACCATATCTCTGGCCGGTAAAGGAAACTGTTTTACAACAACCTCCTCTTTTGTAATGCCGACTCCGACATGGCTTTCACTTACCAATGCATGCTTTTCCAATCCTTCATCACCCAAGAGCATACTTCCCTCGACGCCGTGGCAGATATAGGGTTTATTGCCGTAACAACCGATTTCTTCCGCCCTGACTCGAACGATTCCAATATCATGGAGCATGCCGGCCTCTTCTATAAAGTCCAGTTGTGTTTGATTCAGACCTACCCGCCGGCCCGCTCTAAGGGCTTTCTCGGTAACCAAAACTGAGTGATGAATAAAAAAGCGATATGTTGTCGAATCGGGCGATATATATTTGTGTATGATGCGAAAATAATCGATCACGGCTGTTTCTACCTCTATGAAACGTTTTGATTTTTTCCTTACATTATCTATTTTATCGGACGGAGGACTCGTCTATGACAAAAAACAAGTATCCCTCGGTTAAAAATCTAAAAGAACAGCAATACAAAAAAATCGTCAGGGAAATTTTTACCACCATAACACCAAGGTATGATTTTTTAAATCATCTTACCAGCCTGGGGTTTGATTATTGGTGGCGCAAAAAGGCGGTGCAAAGCATGCGCTTCGGCCAAATGAACCGTTTGCTCGATGTGGCAACAGGCACCGCTGACATTATCATCCGGGCCCGTAAAAAACATCCTCACATAAAAGCGATTGGGGCAGATCTTGTTTTCCCGATGCTTAAAAGGGCACAAACCAAAACGAGTGCTGCAGCGTTTTGCCGGGCAGATGCCTTGAGTCTGCCCTTTAAAGACAATTCATTTGATGTCACCGTCATTGCATTCGGCATGCGAAACATCACCGACCACAAGACGGCCCTGAAAGAAATGAAAAGAGTAACGTCAGACAGGGGTATGGTGATTGTTCTGGAAATGGCCTTGCCGTCAGCCAGATGCTTGAGAACATTGTTGGCTTTCTATATGTCCCGGGTTATCCCACCAACAGCAAGAAAATTCTCACCCAATCCGGCGGCGTATGATTATCTCATCGATTCTATCAAAAACTTTCCTCAGCCGCCGTCATTTATGGAGACGATGAGACAGGGTGGATTGGTCCGAATATCGCACAAACAACTCTTTATGGGAATCTGCCATCTGTACACCGCCCGAATAGCGAAAAGTACCAAGTCGGCTTAAAGACGAAAATCCTGAAATTCATTGTACAATCTTTGTATAGCAGGTATGTACGCCTGCGTTTCTGCGGCAAGAATTCCACTTGCTTTGCCGCTGCCGATCCAGAGTGATGCCCGCTTTTCACCGCCATTATAGGCGGCCAGCCCGCCATCCACATCATAGAGTTCAATGAGAGAAGACAAATACCTTGCTCCGATACGGATGTTGTAAATCGGATCAAAAAGAATCTCTTCCGACTGTGTCCATTGAATCCCTTCCGATGCGGCAACAAACATGCCCGTGGCCGGCATGATCTGCATCAATCCCATAGCCCCAACCGGAGAAACAATATCCGGCCTCCAGGTGCCTGCCGTTTCATGCGTAATGGTCGCGCAAATTAAATCGGCATTCAGGTTGCTGTATTTTTGGGTCATTCTAAAAATCTCTTCGGCAATCTCATATTTCTGATGCGTTAGCATGGTGACGTTATATTGATCTATGATGGCAATAATCTTTTGAATGTTGTACTGACGGATGCTGTCGACATTGATGGAAGAACGCAATGCATCGATCTGACGTTCAAGCAGGGCAATCTGGGTGTTGTGTTTTTGGCTGTATACATGGCGGACCCCCATATACACAACCAGAACAAGAGCTAAAAAGACAACTGTAAACCCGACATAGTGATACCACTGGACAATTTTTTCTTTTTGGTTCATTTTCTCCTTTCCCCCTGATTTCTTCCACCTCGTTTTTACTAGCAGATAAAAGTGATCTTGAAAAAATTTAATAATTTTTTTAACCTTTTACAATATTTTTGTTGATTAAATTTCTTGCGCATTGTAAGGATAATTTTTACTTTCGCATTCAGCATTCGGAGTAATAAATTGACAATTCTTGTAATCTCTACAATAATCTATCTGAGCATTGTCTCCTATCTCATTTGGGGCATCATCAAATCACCCAGAATTTATGACGGTAAACAAACACCTTTTGTTTCAATTGTTATCGCCACCAGGGATAGTCAAGAGACCATTCAAACCTGTTTAAATGCCTGTTTGAGGCAGGACTATGACAAGAATCAATTTGAGTGTATCGTTGTTGATGACGGCTCAAAAGATAAAACCATCGAAATTCTGGCTTTAGCCTCAAAGCAATACCATAACCTGACCTTTATTACCAAACAATACAGCCTGGGATGGAAAAGCTCAAAAAAAGAAGCCTTACACCTCGCCATCCAACAGGTGCGCGGAGAGCTCGTGCTCTATACAGATTCCGATTGTACACCTCCGCCCTCCTGGTTACGCACGATAGTAAAAGCATACAATTATTCCACCGGTGCTATCGCCGGTTTTTCATACCAGGTTTCCACAAACAGCACCCTGAACCGCTTTTTACACCTGGACAGCATGGCAACGGCTCTGGTTTCCGCCGCGTCTATTGCTCACAATCATCCGGTTACGGCCTGCGGCAGGAACATTGCCATAACAGAAAACGCCCTGAATAAAATAAAAGGCTATACCCTCCTGCCGGATACGCTTTCCGGAGACGACGATTTTATCCTTCAAACCATAGCCGTTGGCACCAATCTGCAGCTAAAATATCAATTCGAGCCGAAAAGTCATATGCCCGCACAGGGACCTGCTTCGTGGCGCCTCTTTTTCAAACAGAAAAGCCGTCATCTCTCCGCCGGAAAACAATACAAAAACAAAACTCAAATCGTTTATCTTTTTTATCATACCACCAATCTGATACTATGGGGAGGCGCTATCATTGGGATTGCTGTAAATAAGGCAATCGTACTTTTTCTAATTCTAAAATGGATAGCCGATTATACAGCTTTGAAAAAAATTTCTAATCGACTGGATAAACCTCTCAAGCTTTATGATTTTTTTCTGTGGAATTTTATCTACCCCCTTTATCATCTGATCTGTGCACCAAAGGCTTTTTTTTACAAAACTGAATGGTAGAATCAATGCAGCAAATCCGCAAAACAACATCGCACAAATTGTGGGATCAGTATCAAGCCGACGCGAATTACCGCGGCAAACTTGTACTTTATCTGCTAAAAAAGAAAATACATCTTCAAAATAGCCGAATTATTGACGCCGGATGCGGTAGTGGAAAAATCGCCGCTCTGTTGACGAGTCAGGGTGCCAGAGTGGATGCCTACGATCCTTTTATTCGGCCGGAACTCTTAAAAAAGATCGACAGCGGAATTTGCTTTCATCCTGTAGGTGTCGATGCCGCACACATCAAAGCAGGTGTTTACGACGCGGCTCTGCTCGTCGATGTAATCGAACATATTCAAAATCCGGCAAAGGCCATGAGCATGATCTGTCGCTCACTAAAGACCGGTGGCTGGCTATACCTTTCCACACCAAACCGCCTGGCTTTTCTGAATATCCTCTGTGATCCGCACTACTCATTGCCCTTTGTCGCTTTATTAAAACGAAAATCGCTAAAAACTCTTCTCTCTTCATGGCTACAGGTAACAGAGCCGGACAAGCAAGATCATGCTGAATTGTTCTCCCTCGACCAGCTCGATCGGCTGTTAAAACAAAACAGCTTGCAATGGAAATTCGTAAATCAAGCAGCCTTAACCTTCGCACAACAACAGCCGCATTCCATATGGAATCGAAATTGGCACTTGAAAATTATTCAAATTCTCAATACTATTGGACTCTATTCAAAACTCCTAAACCTTGTTGATGATTCTAACGGAGCGTTCAATCGCTTCATCAATCCAACCTGGTTTATTATGGCACAAAAAACCTAGTCGGAAACTGCTTTCTGTGGCAAAAATATCAGCAAAAAAAACGCTTGTTGTTTTCAAAATTCTGTTCACTCTCTTTGTTCTTTTTTTCTTGATAGAACGAATCCACTTGGGTGAGATTCGTTCTGCCTTTCATCATGCCAATTTTCAACTCATACTTGTTGCCGCGGGTTTGCTACCGCTGAATATCTACTGTCAATACAAAAAATGGGAAACACTGGTCAGGCAACACGTTAAGGCGCCGGGAAAAGAGATTCTTTTATCGCTTCTTGCCGGTTTTACAATGGGCATAGTCACACCAGCCAGGCTGGGAGAATACGCCCGGGTTCTTTTTATCCGCGATAATCATCGAATCAGCCTGGTGGGGTTGACGCTTATCGATAAATTATACACCCTCTCGATTGTATTCTCAACCGGGATCATCGCTATGATTCTATACTTTAGGACTTTCATTCACCCTCCCTTCTGTCTGTTATTGCTGTTTATGACAACCATCCTTTTTTTTCTGCTCTATCGTTTCCTTGGAAACCCACAAGGGGTAAAAAATCTTTTACATAAAACGATATTTGAAAACTTTTTCTCCAGACATAAAAAACTCAAAGAATTTGTCCGGGCGACAGACTATATTGAAATAAAAACAGCTAAAACCTTGCGCACTTTTTCGCTGTTGTTGGTGCTTACCTTTACCTTTCAGTTCAATCTTCTTATTATGGCTTTTAGTTCAATCAAATTCACAGATAGCCTGATAACTGCTTTTTCTATTCTGACCACTAAAATCTTTTTCCCCTATGCAATAGGCGATTTGGGCGTGAGAGAAAGTATAGCAATTTTTTATCTGCACCGCTACCAGGTCGTTGCCGCTGCGGCTTTTGATGCCTCGCTGTTGTTGTTTCTGATCAATATTTTGATTCCGGCTCTGCTCGGTCTGGTATTGCTTTTAAAAAGCCGTTTGAATGGTCCCAAATTGTAAAAGTGGCTATGATTATTTTTTATTTTACATTGATTCTGTCTTATATCCTTTTTATTCTTTTATTGCATATAGGTCTAAAAAGACTGGGACCCGGCCATTCAACGGCAAAACCGCCAGTGGCCGTAATCGTACCGGCCCGAAATGAAGAGGATCATATAGAGGCCTGCCTGCACCACCTGGCCGATCAAAGATATCCTCATAACCGTTATGAAATCATTGTCGTCGATGATGATTCCAGCGACAAGACAAAGCCATTGACAATTCAACTCGCTCAACGCACGAATCGGATCCGTTATCTCGAATCCATGCCGTTGCAGGGCGATATCACCCCCAAAAAAGCAGCCATTTTAACCGGTATCAGAGCGAGTTCTGCAGAAATTATCGTGACTACCGATGCAGATTGCACAATGTCCGACCAATGGCTCACCACCATGATATCCGGATTTAATCCTGACGTTGCCGCTGTGCTTTCCTGGCTGCTGATTAAAGCCGATTATCGTTTACGTACTCAAATAGAATTCTTTGATTCCTTTGCGTATGTTGCTGCGGGCGCTGCATTTATCGGCCTGAACAGGCCCTTTCTGGCCAATGGGGCAAACTTTGCCTACCGGAAAAACAGCTTTCAAGCCATCAATGGATTTAATAAAATCGGAACATGGGGTTCCGGTGACGATGATCTTTTATTGCAAAAAATTGCCAGCGAAACGGGAAATCAAATTCGTTTTCTCACAGACTCCAATGCCATCGTTTATACTCAACCCTGTCCGTCCTGGCGATGTTTTTTTCGGCAAAGGATACGCTGGGCATCAAAAAGCCGGGCATACCGGAAGGACATAAAATATATCGGGTCGTTCTGTTTTATCGTCTATTTCACCTTACTGTTGGGAATTCCATTCCACCTTCTGCTCGGACTGCCGTTGTGGCCCTATATGCTGCTTGCAGGCACTAAACTGATAACCGATTACTGCCTTATATTCCATGCATTGAAAAAGATAGAAAAGCCCGTTCGCCTGTCAGCTTTCCTGTTGGCAGAATGTTTACAGATCCTCTATTTACCTCCTGTCGCCATAAGCGGCATGATCGGCCGTTATAAATGGAAAGAGCGATCCTATAGCAGGGGAAAGCTATCGAATTGACCTGATGATCGAAAAAAGACCTTTGAATTTTGAGCCTCAATTGATATATTTTCAAAAAATTCAATGCATATACTTGATCCGGTTATGTTGAATCGTCTTCTATATATTTTTTTACTCGTCTTTCTTTTTCGCATCGCAACGCTTGAAAGTCAATCTGTCAACGTTCCGTTGAATTACTGGGGTTATGATTTTTTGTACCGGTGTGAAGCCATGAATCTCATTTCTACTCATGACCTGCGTACCCGGCCCCTGAGCCGAACCAACTTTTCAGCCATCATTCGCTCTATAGAAAAAGCCGTCAGCAACAAGCCGAATCAGTTCTCCCGAACAGACTGGCGACAATTCGACCAGTTGAAATCAGATTTTTCAGACGAACTTTTTTTATCCTCTTCAGAACCCCATCTTCTCGAGTATCGTGAAAAACAGAGCCTCTTTTACCTCGATGCCCTCGCCGCTCAGTCTGTAATCGTCAACCGGAGCGATCAATACAATGAAGAATCCCTCCTTTCGGAAACCATGCTGGGCGGAATTTTACGCGGTCATCTTGGGCAAAAACTTGGTTTTTACAGCCAGGCCCGCAATACCATCATTAAAGGCAAAGATGATGTCCAGGAAGAGGATGAAGTGTTCGACCCCTCTCAGGGGTCTCCAACGGTTGTATCCGGTTCCAACCTGATTCGCGATCAGGCAATTGCCTATCTTGTTTACGAAAAACCGTGGCTTAGGGTGCAAATCGGACGGGATCGTCAAAGCTGGGGACCGGGTTACCGGGGACACCTGGCACTCTCCGGCAACATGAAACCCGTCGACATGCTTCGTCTCAGCACCCGCATGAGCAGCTTTACCTTTTCCAGCTTTCATGCGTTTTTAAGGGATGATCTGGGCGCAAAATTCCTCGCTGCACACCGTCTCGATATAAAAATACGACCCGGATTTTATCTCGGCGCGACTGAAACCCTGATTTATGGTGGACGGGATATCGAGCTGGGGTATCTGAATCCCATCATGCCATACCACGTCGCTGAGCACCACCTGGGAGATCGTGACAACAATGCGATGAGTATCGACGCCACCCTGACATCGCTGCCGGCCATGACGCTTTATGCGGAATTTTTTATAGATGATATGACAACGACTCAAAACCTTACCCGCTTTTATGGCAATAAATTCGCCTTTACCCTTGGAGGGCTATGTGCGAATCCATTATCCCTTCAAAATACCGATCTGCGTATTGAATATACCCGCATCGAACCCTATGTGTATACCCATTGGGACTCTCTCAATATCTACCGGCATGCCGGAGAACCAATCGGACATTGGGCAAAACCAAATTCTGAGGTTGTTTACGCTCGTGTCAGCCATCGCCTCAATCGCGATGTTCAAATTCAGGGCTCCATGGAACAAGTCCGGCACGGCAAAGGCGATTTTAACACGATTTCCAGACCTGATGAGGGTGTTAGCAAGTCATTTCTGCAAGGCATCATTGAAAGGAGACGGCTCTTTACCCTAAAAATTGTAGATCAAATCCGGCGCGATTTTTTTGCCTCTATATCATATTCGTACTCGGATACAGATAATGCAAACAATATAGCGGGTGAGCAATTTGTTGACCATATCGCTCGTTTTGAATTGTCGATAAATTATTAAGTTCATGATATGCTTTTTTTACTGTTGTCTCTGTTATATGCGGCAGGATTAATCTTTATCCTCGCCGGACTTGAGAAACCAAACTGTTCGTATAATACCCGTCAACCCCAAGTCTCCATTGTTGTTGCTGCGCGCAATGAAGCCAAATATATAGGGGAATTGTTGACGGCATTGCTCAGACAGGATTATCCGCGGCATCTTTATGATATCATCATCGTCGATGATCAATCCACAGATGGTACCGAAACCGTTTTAAATATTGCCGAGAAAAAGAATCCGCAACGATTAGCCGTCTACCGTACATCGAATCGCAATTTCATTTCACCAAAAAAACAAGCAATTGCTCTCGGGATTGAGAAAGCCAAAGGCGAAATTATTCTTCTGACCGATGCCGACTGCGTACCGCCCCCTGGCTGGATAACTCAAATGATGCGGTGGTTTTCACCACAAACGGGGATGGTGATCGGATTTTCGCCCTATGAAAATCCTCAACTGCGTAAAGTGTCGCATTATATGCAAGCCCTCGATTCACTGGCCCTGGCTGCGCTTTCTGCTGCCACGACCGGCTGGAAAATGCCGGCAACGTGCAGCGGACGTAACCTGGCCTATCGAAAAAAAGTGTTCACTCAGCTAAATGGATTCAAATCAATAGAGATGTTTGCTTCGGGAGATGATGATCTTTTTCTGCAACAAGTAAAAGGCAAAACAAAATGGAACATTCAATATGCCTATGATCCCCGTGCTGCGGTACCAACCTGTTTTATCGATAGTTTTAAGCGGTTTTATCATCAACGCCTGCGGCATGCATCTAAAGGATTTCATTACTCCATCACAAAAACAGCGCTACTTGTTCTTTTGTATCTCTACAATGTTTTGCTTTTGTTTACCCTCCCCTGGATGCTCTTAACGGGCCACGTATTACTGCCCGCGCTGGCACTGGCCGTCAAGGCAATCGCAGAATTTATGCTTTTATTTGTCTTTGCCTTTCACATGAAGCGATTGCATTTTTTAAAATATTTCCCGGTCGCATTTCTATTACATATTCCGTATGTTGTTATCTTTGCAGCACTGGGACAATTTAAAAAATTTGAATGGAAAACCAACTAGGAGCTGGGTCTCTGGTGGAAATTATCGCTCAAATCATTCTGGCCTCTACAGTTTTATATTCCCTTATTGGCCTTTTTTTCCTCATCGGGTTGTTTTATCCGAAAAATGGAACCAACAAATTTCCCTACAGAGTGACCGTGGTTGTGGCAGCCAGAAACGAAGAAAAGGTCATTGCAACCCTTCTCGACGACCTTATAAATCAAACTTATGATAAAAACCGCTATCAGATTCTGCTTGCAAATGACGGCTCTACGGATACAACGACTGATATTATGGCTCAATTTGAAAAAAAGCATTCAATTATAAAACAAATCAATATAAAAGAAACACCGCCGAACTTTAGTCCCAAAAAATATGCATTGCAGCAAGCGGTAAAACACGCAAATGGAGAAATCATCCTTTCCACAGATGCAGATTGCCGGGTTAAACCCGAATGGATTGAAACGATGGTGAGCTATTTTACCGATAAGATCGGTTTTGTCATTGGCTTTTCACAATTCGGACAAAAGGCATCAGAGCAGACAAAGTGGGAAAACCTGCAGGCTTTTGATTTTTTACAGCTTATGGGGGCGAATGCCGGAGCAGCCAATTTAGGCATACCGTTGGCTGCCTCGGGACAAAATTTGGCCTATCGTCACAAAGCCTATAAAGAGGTCAAGGGTTATACGAAAATTTCACATCGAGTTTCCGGTGACGATGTTTTACTCTTGCAGCTCATTCAAAAATCCACAAGGTGGAAAGCTGTATTTGCAGCTGACAGAAAATCTTACACCACCTCTCAACCCCAGCCGACCCTAAGAGATTTTATCAACCAGAGAAAACGGTGGGCATCCAATGGTTCTTATCAGATCAAACTCAATTTTCCCTTTTTCCTGTATCTTTTCGTCGTTTTTATTAACAATGCATCCCTTCTCATTGGTGTCCCCCTTGCTCTGATTACCGGTATGCACCAGTCGCTGATCATCTCTTGTTTTCTTGCAAAAGCCCTGATCGAGGGACTCGTCGCTTTGAAAAGCGCCTCCCATTTCCGGCGGTTCGATCTACTCGACTATTTTCCGGTATGGTTTTTCATTCAAATACCCTATGTTGTTATAGCGGGACTGTTCGGCACATTCGGGCGTTTTTCCTGGAAAGGACGACAACACACAGCCACAACCAAACATAAAACCTGTTAAAGGAACTCGTTTTTGCGCACTGATAATTTGATATATCGGTCAGGAAAAGGCTTGTCGCATTTTTTCCAAAACAAACCGCTCAACTCCAGTACGGAAATCCGTCTGACAAGGCTTTGTACACAACGCTGTAAACAATGTAGTGTTTATGAACGACAAACACTTCCTGCAAGCATGGATTTGCAACGATTTCGTTTTATCGCTAAAAAATTAAAAGCATACGGTGCACATATCGGTTTCATCTCCGGAGGAGAAGCCACTCTGGTGCCGGATTTGATACCTATTCTTGTTCTCTCAAAAAATCTCTTCCCGGTTGCCACCACCCTTGTTACCGGCCTGTACAACGAAACAGCTAAAATCAAAAAAATCGCCAACGTTTGTCTGACGAACAATATTAACATCCAAACCAGTCTCGACGCAACCGGGCCATTGGGTGACTATTTGAGAGGCGCTAAAAATTTTTCCGATACAGTGCTCGAACACATGGATATGATAAATGCTATGCGCCAGAACAGCAGATCTCTGCTTTATGCCAATGTGGTTATTAATAATTTAAACCTGGAGCAAGTTCCGGAACTCGTCGAAAACATCAAAACGAGAGGGTGGAAAGCAACTATCGGAATGTATCATCATCTTACCGGTACAACACGGGAAGAGGATGACCTGAAACTCATACCAGGGAAAAGAGTGGACGCTCTCCTTGATTATTTGGATGGCAATCCGGATATTCTGAATCTCAATGCATATATTCGCGGTATCAAACCCTATATCGAAAAGCAAAAAAGCACAGAATGTCCGTTTGTAGCGGCGAAATTTTCCATGACACGATCAACCATCATGGAAAATGGTGATCTTCATCTCTGTTGGGGAGGTCCCATCGGTAATCTGTTTGAACAAGACCTGGAAGATATCTTTTCAAGCAAGCCTTATCAACAAAGATTAAAACAATACGCCCAATGTCGTGGCTGCTGGACGACCTGTTATACCCAAAGATACTTGCTGCTTCACCCCCGCACCCTGAATGAACTGATAAATAATGTTGCGAAAACGATCAAACTTAAACGAAATACCTGAAGGCTTTTGGGTGATATTATAAAAATAATTTTATTTGTACGAACCATGCAAATGCGAATAATCCTTTTGTTCCTGTCATTCTTCATTCTCACTGCAATCACAGCAGTTCATGGTCAGCTCGGCTGCCAGAAAACGAACCAATTTACCCGGGAAAAGCTGCATTATACCTTAAAGTATGGACCAGTGGGCTCGGCGAGTGCCTGTTTGACTGCTGAACAGACAACGGGCAACGATTCCCTGCTGGTAATCTCCTGTCAGATGAAAACCAGCCCGTTAACCAGCTTGCTCTTTCATATTGATAATTTGTATCAATCATGGCTGAACATCGAAACCGGTATGCCGTTAAAGACCAAAAAGATGATTAACCAGACAAACATAAGGCAACAGTTTACGACGATTTACCATTATGATTCACTACAGGCCCACACTTCCGATGACAAGTCATGGCCGATTTTGTCCGGTTGTCTCGACTTGTTTGGCTTTATTTATCATCTACGATGCACGAACCGTATTAAACGCTCGCACGGTAAAGTACTGATTGATCTGGAGAGTCATTTATGGAGCGTAGAGGTTGAATCGGCTCCGGCTATCGATCGATTCAAAAAATTCAAAACCATAAAAATGGATCGCATTGTGGCCACACTCAAGCCCGCCGGTCAAATTATACCGCGTGCGTGGAAAACAGACTTGTTATTCAACCGACTCTCAAAAAAAGGAGCAAAACTGGTTGTTTATCTGGGCCCGCCCCCCCGGCGTATTCCTTATGTCATGGAATTTGGAAGCGAAAAGGAAATGATTCGTATGCAATTAAACACGGAAAAATCGGAATATTGTTTTATTGAGTAAAAATATAAGGTGTAATACAAAAATCGGGAAGAATAGAAGTGGCATAAAAAATCCGGACTTTGGTGATTCTGCAACGGAAAAATTATTCGTAAAAATTGAATCAATCAAAGAAAAAGGTCCTATTCAATCGCTTACCGTAAAACAGAGCGACCTGGATGTTAACGGGCATGTGAACAACGTTAAATGTGTTGACTATATAATGAACGGATTCCCTCCCGGGTTTCATAAATCTCATACTCTGGGCGAGTTGTCCATACATTATATGAATGAGGCATTGTATCTGGACAAAATAAATCTTTTCCTCGATTAAAAAAAAGGGTTATTCTGTACACCAGCTTAAACAGCAAGATGAAATTTTCAGGGCAAAAACGATTTGGAAAAAATGAAAATACTCCCCTACAGCACAAAACCGGTTACGCTTTATAAATGGCATCCCACTTATCTGCAAGTAGCCGATAAGTTGAAAAGCTATCTACATAACAAAATTCCGGACATAAACATATATCACTTTGGCTCCACATCGATCCCCGGATGTGACGGTAAGGACATCATTGATTTTGTAATAACCTACAAACAAAATGATCTGGAAAGAATAAAAAATCGCATTGACCACCTGGGATTTCAAAAACAAATTTCCAGAGATCCATTTCCTGAAAGCCGGCCCATGCGAACCGGTGGGGTCAGGTATAATGGAACAATCTACCGAATTCACCTGCATATTATTTTTGAGGGATCGGACGAAATTCAAAGAATTCTATCTTTTCGCAATCTTTTAATCGAAAATGCCGCATTGAAACAAGCGTATATCAATTTAAAATATAAAATCGTTAACAAAGGCATTCTCGATCCGACCGATTATTGTCAAGCTAAAAAAACGTTTGTCAATTCTTTGCAAAAATACCGGTCACAAAATCGAGTGGAGGGCAAATAAATGAAGGTGTATTTAAGTGCTGACATAGAAGGTATTACCGGGGTAACGGATTGGAATGAAACAGAATCGAACAAAGCAGAGTATGGTGAGTTTCGCCAACAGATGACAAAAGAGGTTACTGCGGCCTGTCGTGGCGCCTTGAATGCCGAAGCATCGGAAATTTGGATAAATGATGCCCATGGTAGCGGCCGAAACATTATCGCCGAAAAATTGCTGCGTCAAACCGTACTCATCAGGGGCTGGAGTGAACACCCTTATTCGATGATGCAAGAGATCGATCATTCATTCGATGCCGTATTTATGATCGGTTACCACTCCAGAGCAGGTGAAAAAACCGGTTCTCTGGCACACACTTATAGCATGAAATTCGCTTATATGACGATCAACGGCAAACCAGTGTCGGAGTTTATGATTAACAGCTATATCGCAGCCTGTCATAACGTACCGGTCGTATTTTTGTCCGGAGATGAAGGGGTATGCCGGGAAGCCGGCGCTTTTAATGCTGCCATAAAAAGTGTGTCCGTGAAAAGATGTATCGGCAATTCAACTATAAATATTCATCCATCACGTGCAGCCGAAGAAATCGAAAAAAACTCGGAAATTGCGCTAAAGGGAAATTTATCAAAGGCTTTGATGCCCCTGCCGCCATCCTTTACCGTGAAAATCGGTATGAAAAAATCCGCTGATGCCTATAAATCTTCATTTTATCCGAATGTAAAAAGCATCGATGCATATACTATTGAATTTCATACCCGCGACTTTTTCGAGGTCATGCGGATGCTCACATTTGTGGTTTAAAATCAAAGGCGGGAATTAATTATCCAAAACCTGCCGCACTTTTCGCGTTATCTCTTCATAAGTAAATGGCTTGGGCAGGAAGGCCTTTTCTTCATCGCCTGATTCCCGGTTAATTATATTGCTGGCAAAACCAGAAATATACAGTACGTGCATTTCAGGCTTTATGGCTTTGAGGCGCTTTGCCAGATCAGTGCCTCCCATCTTGGGCATAATCACATCCGCGATCAACAGATGAATCGGGCCCTCGTGTTGTTCGCAAAGCAACAAGGCCTCTCCACCCTGAGCAGCATCCAGTACTGTATATCCCTGTAAGCGTAACATTCTCGCAGCAAGCTCGCGCACCTCGGTTTCATCTTCAACCAGCAAAATGGTTTCATTACCACGCGGAAGCGTTTCGACCTCTTTTTCACCGCTTTCATCTTCCACAGGCTGATCAACTGCCGGAAAAAATATCTGAAACTCGGTACCCTTTTCTATATCACTCATACAGGTGATATAGCCGCCACTCTGCCGAACAATCCCAAAGACAGAAGAAAGCCCCATTCCCATTCCACTGCTTTTTGTCGTGAAAAAAGGCTCGAAAATTTTGGATTTTATCTCCTCACTCATTCCAACGCCATTATCCCGGACAGAAATCCTGACATACGTTCCGGGTTTGAGATCAGGATGAGTCTGACAAAATTTTTCATCGAGATTACGTTTTTCAGTGGCAATAAACAACTTTCCGCCGCCGGGCATCGCATCCCGGGCATTCACTGCCAAATTAATGATAATCTGCTCTATCTGACCCGGATCCGCCTTGATGTGACCGCTGGTTTTATCCAGACTGGTTTCCAGCTGAATATCATCGCCAAGCAAACGCTTTAACATCTTTATCATATCACCCAAAACCGCGTTCAAGTCGATTACCTTGGCTTCCAGAGGTTGACGGCGTCCGAAGGCGAGTAGCTGACGGGTCAGATTGGAACCCCGCTCAATCGCTTTATGGATTTGCTCCAGATTGGTTCGCAGAGGGTCGTTTTTATCAATCTGCTTAATAGCGAGCTCGGTATATCCTGTAATGATGGTCAATAAATTATTAAAATCATGGGCAACACCACCAGCCAACCGCCCGATGGCTTCCATCTTTTGTGCCTGGTATAATTGTTTTTCACGATGAATATCATCGGTAACATCTCGTTTGACGGCAACAAAGCTGTTGATCTTGCCATTTTTATCTTTTATCGGAGATATGGTCGCCTCTTCCTTATACAAACCACCGTTTTTACGCCGGTTGATAAAATGACCCCGCCAGCTCTTGCCATTCATAATGGTCCCCCAAAGCCGATCGTAAAAAGGCTTGTCCTGCTTGTCGCTTTTTAAGATTGAAGGTCTTTTTCCAATAACCGATTCTTTATTATAACCGCTGATTCTCTCAAATGCAGGATTGACATAGAGAATATTGCCACCACAATCCGTTATCATAATGCTCTCTCCGGCTTGTTCGATGGCGGTAGCCAATCGTGAATATTCAGCCTCAGCCCGTTTACGACCGCTGATATCACGGGAAAAAATCAGAATATAATCTCTGCCGGTATGTTTGAAATAATTGCATGTCAATTCAACGGTAATAAGACGACCGTCTTTATGCTTAAAAATTGTTTCTTCGAAAACTGATGTTTGCTGTTGCATATCCTGAACCTTCTGCGGCCAGCTTTGTGCACTGGTAGAAGGATCTATATCAAATATGGTCATAGAGGTTAATTCGGACAGCGTATAACCGGTTAAGCGGAGACCGGCTTCATTCACATACATAAAGCGTCCGTTCAATCCTACCCAATAGATCGAGATAGATGCGTGATCCACTGTATATTTTGTTAAAATAAGCGCCCGTTCCATCTGCTTCTGCTTGTGTTTTTCCCGAACTCTGTGCAGTGCATCCTGTACAGCGGTGTCCAGTCGATTCAATGCAGCGTCGGATAGATAATCATGGGCACCGGCCTGTAAACAGGAAACCGCCTGTTGATCATCACCATTTTCAGCCACGACAATAAGGGCAACCTGAACATTTTGCTTTTTGAGGATGTCCAGCACGTCCAGGGGAGGTAGAGGAGCAAAACCGGCACGGCTGACCAGTAAATCCGGCTTTTGTGCAATAGCGGTTTCAAGGCTTTGTGCATCCCGTATCAATTGATGTGCCTTCAAAAGACCCGACTTTTTCAATATGGTCACCATGGGCTGAATTGACGCCTGGTCTTGATCAATAAAGACAATGTTTAAATTTTCCTCCATAGACACCTCAAGAATACAACGTTTGCCCAATAAAAAAGCCGGTCAGAGCAACCGGCTGTCGATTTTGATTCATCTGGCCTCTATTGAATCAGAGTCGTGTTTTTCTCCTCCCCGGTATTTTTTCCTTCCGGCTCAAAAAGAACAAAGATAAAAAGAATAATCATTCCAACGGTTACAGCGATATCCGCGACATTAAAGATCGGCCACCGGGTTAATGAATATCCGGGAAAATCGACGAATATAAAATGGAAGGAAGGAATCTCTATATCAAAGAATTCAAAATCGAGAAAATCAACAACCTTTCCTCTGATGATTCGATCTGTAAGGTTGCCGATTGCCCCCCCCAAAATTGAAGCCATTGCAATGCGAGCAAATATATGCTCGCCTTTCATCTTGAAAAGATAGACGAGTATAACGACACTCGCTGCTAAGGCAAAAACAGTAAAAAAAATGTTATCGCCAAAACGGATGCCAAAGGCCATACCGGGATTTTCAATGTAGGTTATACGAAAAAAATCACCCAACACCGAAATCGACTCGTGCAAACTCATCGTACTTTTGATAATCCATTTGCTGATCTGGTCCAAAAGAACTATACATCCGGTGATCCATAGTATTTTTAATTGTTTCATTGTCCGGTCCGTAACCAAGTCTGGCGTTCAGGGGAGTCTCATGTCATCGCTTGCGATAAAATTACGTTTAGCGTTTGTTGATTTCTTCCTTGGATTTACATTTAATGCACAACCTGCAATGAGGTACAGCTTCAAGGCGCTCAAAACTGATCTCGTCATCACACTGTACGCATTTTCCATATTCACCTTTCTCAATGCGTTCCAATGCCAGAGAAAGATGATAAAGAAAATTCTCGTCTCGTGTGACAAACATGTACTGCTGCTCTTTTTCCATCGTGTCGGTGCCCTGATCCGCCATATGAAAAGCATATGCGGAATTTTCAGATGCTTCCCCAAAAGATGCGCTTAACCCATTCCCCTTGCGAAAGTCGGATTCTTTTAAAATTCGTTCCCGCTTCGCAAGAATGATGCTTTTCAGATAGTCAAGTTGCTTCCTGGTCATACTCCCCTCCTTATCCTTTGCCCACTGAAGAAATAACCCTTCATTTGGTTATACCAATCCTCACCACATCGTCACCAATTGTCCAATCCTTGATAAAGTCACCTTTTACTTTACCAATCTGCAAAGCTTCACCCAGGGTTTCGCTCTGGATGTAATTTTGTTTCGCTTCAATAGCCCGACGTAGTTTCTCGGAGGCGGTTTCAGCATAAATGTGGATTCTATCCGTCACCTGTAAACCGGCTTCTTTACGCA
Organism: Candidatus Zhuqueibacterota bacterium; assembly: GCA_014728085.1. Classification (GTDB taxonomy): domain Bacteria; phylum Zhuqueibacterota; class Zhuqueibacteria; order Residuimicrobiales; family Oceaniaggregativiventaceae; genus Oceaniaggregativivens_A. Next base: position 27,851 of record WJMF01000030.1, on the reverse strand, counting down.
TGTTTTGTACCCGATTGACAAATTCTCGGGCAAACCCCTCAAACAGCAATTCTTCAGAAATATCGGTCTCCAATGCAACCGTTAAATCACTTTCGCTCTCAGCAACCAAACCTGAACGGTTTTCAGGGCTGATGGTTACATCGTCGAGGTGAATGCTGAACGACTGGTCGTCTATTGATATAGCAATATACTCCTTTTCTTCGAGTTCATCAATATCTTTTTCAGAAAGTTGGCGTATTTTTTCAGCAACTTTCTGCATTTTTTCACCAACCTTGGGCCCGAGCGTCTTGAAATTAGGCTGGGCGTTTTTACTCACCAGTTCACTCTCTTCTGAGACAAACTTGATGTTCTTTACATTCAGCTCTTCCATAACAAGTTTGTCCATACTTTTGATCAGATTGGTCCGCTTTTCGTTTTTGCTCACAATCAATAAATTTGCCAAAGGTTGGCGTACTTTGATCGCAGCCTCATTCCGCAGAGACCTTCCTAAATTAACAATTCGTCTGGCTAAATCCATCTGAGTCTGCAAAAGATCATCAAAAAAATCAATGGGGGCCGGACCGGTTTTAGGATACAGGGCAAGATGAACACTTTCCGGCAATTTTTCGTTGCCTTTACGGAGATTACGGTACAACACCTCGGCGAAAAACGGCGCAAACGGCGCCATCAGACGGGCAACGGTCATCAAACACTCGTGCAGGGTTTGAAATGCTGCCAGTTTATCTGCTCCGATATCCGATTTCCAAAATCGCCGGCGGGAACGCCGAACATACCAATTGGAAAGATCATCGATGACAAAGGCGGATATATCACGACCCGCTTTTGTCAGATCATATCGCTCCAGATATCCGTTTACCCGGTTGACCAAATTTGAAAGCGTGGAAGACAACCACCGGTCAAGCTCGCTTCTCTCTGCAACAGCGATCCGCTCTTCCTCCCGGTAATCGAATTGATCAATATTGGCATACATGACAAAGAAAGAATAAGTATTGGATAAGGTGCCGAAAAACTTGCGTACAATTTCGGTAACACCGTCCGGATCAAAACGGGTCGGAACCCATGGCGGACTGACCGTTAACAGATACCAACGCAGGGCATCCGCACCATGACTTTCAAAGTAATCGAAAGGATTGGCCGTATTGCCCAGAGATTTTGACATCTTTTTACCATCCTTATCCAAAATCAACTCATGCGCAAGGCATCGCTTGTAAGCAGGCTGATCATTGAGAAAAGTACTGATCGCCAAAAGTGAATAAAACCATCCGCGGGTCTGATCCACACCTTCGGAAATAAAATCAGCAGGAAAGTTTTTGTCAAACGCTTCCTTGTTCTCAAAGGGATAATGCAATTGCGCATAAGGCATACTGCCGGAATCAAACCAGCAATCAATGACCTCGGGAACCCGGACCATTTTATCGTTGCACTTTTCACACTTGAGCTCAATTTCATCGACATATGGTTTGTGAAGATCAATCTCTTCAGATACCGCTTCTCCGCGATTTCTCAACTCTTCGATACTACCGACACAGAATTCATCACCACAGGATTGGCAAATCCATATCGGCAATGGCGTCCCCCAGAATCGATCACGAGATAGCGACCAATCGATGTTATTCTCCAGCCATTCACCAAATCGGCCCTCACCAACCTCGCGTGGATACCAATCAATTTTTTTATTGTTCTGAATCAGATTCTCTTTAAAGGCTGTCGTCCGGATGTACCAGCTCTTGCGCGCATAATAGAGCAAAGGCGTTTTACAGCGCCAGCAGTGCGGATAACTATGCACGATTCGTTCCGTTTTATATAAAACATGACGCTGTTTAAGATTTTTTATGATCTCCGGATCTGCATCCTTAACAAACTGCCCGGCCCACGGTGTGATATCATCGGTGAATTCACCCCGATGGTTGACAGGTTGTAAAACCGGCAGATCGTATTTGACACCCATCTGATAATCATCATCGCCGAACGCCGGGGCAATGTGAACAATACCGCTTCCATCGGAGACTGTAACAAAATCCCCTAATATAGTATAAAAAGCGCGTTTTTCAGGTTCGATAAAATCAAAAAAGGGAACATAGCCGATATTTTCAAGATCCGCACCGTTCAGCGTTTCGACAATTCTGTAATCTTCCTCCAGTACGCCCAGCCTGTCTTCAGCCAGAATTAAAAATTCATTCTGATGTTCGACTTTGACATATTTAACAGCGGGATTGAATGCCAACGCTACATTTGAGATCAATGTCCATGGAGTGGTCGTCCATACCAGAAAATATGTATTTTCTGCATCCCGTACTTTAGCCTTAACATATATTGAAGGATCCTGTACATCCTGGTAACCCTGAGAAACTTCATGGCTGGAAAGAGGAGTCTCACACCGCGGACAATAGGGCAAAATCTTATGGCCGAGAAAAACCATGCCCTTGAGCCAAAATTGCTTGATGATCCACCAGACGGTTTCGATATAATCATTTGTGTAGGTAATATAAGGATGATCAAGATCGATCCAATAACCCATTCGACGGGTGAGCTCATCCCAATCCTGCTTATAGGTCCATACACTTTCACGGCATTTTGCATTAAACTCGGCAAGGCCATATTCCAAAACCTGCTCTTTCCCGTCCAGCCCCAGTGTTTTTTCCACTTCGATCTCAACCGGCAATCCATGCGTGTCCCAGCCGGCTTTGCGTCTGACGCGATATCCCTGCATGGTTTTCAAACGACAAACAAGATCTTTAACAGTACGGGAAATTACATGATGGATACCCGGACGGCCGTTTGCAGTAGGAGGACCTTCATAAAATACAAAAGGTTTTTCAGCATCTCGCTGTTCAATGCTTTTTTCAAAAATTTTGTTTTCTTGCCAAAACGCTAATATCTCTTTTTCCAGATCTGGCAAATTTGTTTTAGCTGGTAATTCCTTGTACATTTTCCTCTTCACCGTTTCTGTTCAACATTCTACTCGTTTGTATACTTTTGGATTATCGGTCCCAACTTGTTTTTTGTCTCGGCTGCCCAATATTCTTTGGGCGTGACAATCGAATTCTCAAGAGCATGTTTGCACGAACAGTCGCTCTCCTGCGATAAAAGCCTGACGGCTTGCCGGATTATTTTCTTGGACCGCTCAACGTTTTGAGATAACACTTTGATAATCGCATCCACAGAAACCGTTTCGCCGGTTTCCGCTTCGTGCCAGCAATCGTAATCCGTTACCGTTGCCAGGGTTGCATAACAGATTTCCGCTTCCCTGGCCAGCCGGGCTTCATTCATCTGCGTCATGCCGATCACATCCATGTTCCATGACTTGTACAAGAGAGATTCTGCCAATGTCGAAAATGCAGGTCCCTCCATATTTATATAGGTGCCGCCATCTTTGACATCAATGTCCATATCTTCACCCGCCTGCAATAAGACCTCCCGTATTTGCGGACAAAGCGGATGCGCGAACTGAATGTGCGCCACGATCCCATCCCCAAAAAAAGTCTGGGGACGAGCCTGGTTGGTTCGATCAACATACTGGTCGATGATGACAAAATCGCCGGGCTTTATTTCCGGCTTTAAAGAGCCCACAGCCGAAAAAGAAAGAATCGCTTCAACTTGCATCATTTTTAAAGCATAGATGTTTGCGCGCGCATTGACTTCAGTTGGTGTCAATCGATGTCCCTTACCATGCCTGGGCAAAAAAATAACTTCCTTATCAAACATTTCTCCTTTAACCAGGTCATCGGAAGGCTTTCCAAAAGGAGTATCGATAGAAATCGTTTCTACATGTTCCAACCCTTCAATCTGATACAAACCTGAACCACCAATAATACCTACGCGCATTTTGTATTCCTTCTGTTGTTTACATCTTTCAGCAATGTGTTATGATAGTGTTTTCACGACTGCTCTTATAAGATCGCATAGCCTAGGGGCAATCTCGCGTGCAACCCGGGCAACTTGTTTGTGCGAAATCGGTTGCATGGTTTCTGGCAACGTTTGGTCCGTAATTGCCGAAAAAGCAAGTACAGCCATCCCTAACTGACGGGCAACCAAAACTTCGGGAACCACCGACATGCCAACCGCATCCATGCCGAACCTTTGTAACATGCGTATCTCTGCTGCGGTTTCGAAATTGGGTCCGCTTACAGCGCTGTAAAGCACTTCTGCCAGTTCTAAATTCAAGTCGTCAGCACACCGATGCGCTGTTTGTCTCAATTTTCTGGAATAGGGTTCGCTCATATCCGGAAACCGCTCACCCAAAAAAGGATCGTAGGGACCGACAAGAGGATTTGTACCCATTAAATTAATATGGTCCCTTATCACCGCAATAGAGCCCGGAGGTAAATCCTCCCGTATACTGCCGGCCGCATTGGTCAAAATCAGGATTTCAACCCCCAAAGCATGCATCACTCTTATGGGCAGAGTAATCAGGTTGGCTGCATATCCTTCATAATAGTGAAATCTGCCCTGCATGACCAGTACAGGTTCACCCTCAAGCCGACCGGTAATCAACTCGCCTTTATGAAAACTCACCGTGGAACGGGGAAAATACGGTATTTTTTCATAGGGTATGGTTTCCTGTACCTCCAACCCTGAAATCAAATTTCCCAGACCGGTACCCAAAACCAAACCATACCGGGGAGTGTCCTGACAAAACGGTTTGAGAAAATCAACCGCCTGCAGCACCATGTCTTTTATGGGTGTAATTTTATTTTTTTTCTTTAATTTGTTTTTGGAGACGATTGATCTCCTCTTCGAGTTGTTCTTTGCGCTCCTGTTCCTCCAGCACAGACTCTTGGTAGCGCTCTTCCCGAATGGTTTTGATCGCCTCATTCCGATCTTTGGCCAGGCCGATCCGGGAGAACCAAAAGGTCCCGAGTATGGTTCCGGCAGCTGTACCTCCATAAATAACGGCATCGTGATTGTCATCTCCCTGACTTCGGGAAATCATGCTGGAGAGGAAAAAACTCGTGCCCATCGACAAAAGTCCACCGCTGATTGAAAACAAAAACGTATTTTTATGATGTTTTGCCGCTTTGATCTGTAGCTCTGGAATAACATGACCGGATAAGTCGTAAACCGGCTCCGGACCCGTTGCCGAAACAATTCTGTTTTTGGGCGCTTTCCAGGCTTGTCCATGGCTATCCCTGATAACAAAGTCAGTTTCGGTTGATTTGATGATTATACCTGTAACTCGCTCTCCCGAACTCATTCGCAGGGCAACCGTCTGACCCTTTTTTAAATTACTTTTTTGTAAAACTTTATTATTGCTGCAGTGCATAACAAAAGTTGCCAAACCCAAACAAAGTATCAAAAATGCTTTAAAACAAGGTTTGGAGTGTTTTTGCATAAATAGTTCCTTTATTATCGCTGTTTGAATAAGGATGGTTACAGATGTAAATGACTAGACATCGAACCGATCGGACAATTTATCTTCATCTTCCTCGTAATCATCTCCACGCTCTTCAGGTTCATCCTGCTCTTCCGCTCTTGCAGAGTCGTTCCCGCGTACGATTCTGGGTTCGCGTTTTTGTCGTCTGTTAAATTCTTCTTCCTCAACGTCGCGTGCCTGAGAAGCAGTTGATTTATGTTTGCGTTTAAAGTCTCCCTCTTCTAAAACCTCGAGCAATTCAATTTGAGATTGCAAAAGATGATGCAGGCGTTTGGCAAAGGACTCTTTTTGCATTTCGAGCATTTCGATTTCATGTCCGAGTTCGCGCAATTGCTCCTTTGCTTCCTTGAGAATATGTTCAGCCTGGAGTTCAGCCTCATGAATAATAATCTCTGCTTCGCGCCTGGAATTGGCACGAGATTCCTCAACCGTATTCTGCGCTTTAACCAGCGTCTCCCGCAGAGATTGCTCCACATCCTGGTAATCCTTTAATTGAGTGCGCAATTTAATGGTCTCATCATTGAGCTGATTCTTCTCCCGGATAAGCAACTCCAGCTCGTCCGAGACCATACTCATAAATGCATCCACTTCTTCCGGATCATATCCGCGCATGGATTTTTTGAAATCATGTTTGCGAATATCTAAAGGGGTCAATTTCACAACTTTTTCTCCAAATTTTAATACATTGACAATTGATCAAGTGTACTAACAAGAAATCGATCCAGAACCATTATTGCAAAAATCAAGATAGCCGGTGAAAGGTCTAATCCTGCCAGCGGCGGTATATAACCTCGTATACGCATCAACAGCGGCTCTGTGGCCCGATAGATAAACTGTACAACGGGATTATAAGGATTCAGCTGTATCCAGGAAATAACCACCCGGGCAATCACAATCCAAATATAAAGTGTAAAAATCAAATGCAAAACGTATGCCAATGCAGCGAAAAAGTTTCCTATAAACATAATTTTCCTAAAATCCGATTTTTTTATTCTCTGGGTCCAAAAACTGCCTGCCCGATCCGAACGTGTGTCGCACCCTCTTCGACCGCGACCGGGTAGTCATTGCTCATTCCCATGGATAAATATTTTATCGTTAACCCACTCACATGACGACTATTGATCCGGTCGCGCAACTCCCGCAAGAGCCTGAAAGAAGGTCTGACCTGTTCCGCATCTTCAACAAATGCAGCAACCGTCATCAGACCGGTTACCTGAATATTGGGTAACCGTGCCATCTCAACAACATCATCAATAACCTTCTCGGGCGACAGGCCGAATTTACTCATCTCCCCGGAAGTGTTAACCTCCGCAAAAACATCGATGCTGCGATCCATTGCGCCGGCCCGCCGGCTGATCTCTTGCGCCAAACGCATCGAATCTACCGATTCTATCAGATCGGCAAACTGCAGGCAGCGTTTTACCTTGTTGGTTTGCAAATGACCAACAAAATGCCATTCAACCCGGTTTCCCAGTTGTTGATACTTTTTACAAGCCTCATTGACACGATTTTCACCGATAATGCGAATCCCCGCCTCTATGCCTTCTCGCATCCGGTCAATATCAATCCGTTTGCTTACAGCCACCAGCTGAATCTCATTTGGTGATCGCCCGGCACGCCTGCAGGCAGAATCTATCGTTTCAAGTACAGTATTTAAACGTTCTCTGATATCCATAAAATTTCAACATTAAAAATTAATATAATTTTTTAAGCCCTAAAATGCAATAATAATCTTGTTTCCCCTTTGTCCGCTGGTGCCAAGACATTGGGTTAAGATTTATATTCATCAACCCATAAATTGGACTTGATAAATCAAAAGAGTTTTACTATGTTTTGTTTTAATAAAATTCGCCCACTATGTGAGGAATGATCATGGAACCCTACGTCCCAGCTGAAAAACATCTCAAGGATTTCACGTTACGCGCTATTCTTGCCGGCATTCTTTTCGGTATTATTTTCGGATCCGCAAATGCTTATCTCGGATTAAGGGTTGGATTGACCATAAGTACAGCTATCCCGCTGGCAATCGTTGCCGTCGCGTTCTTCCGCCTCCTTAAACCACTTTTGGGAGAGTCGACTATTCTGGAACACAATATCGCCCAAACCACCGGTTCTGCAAGCTCTTCGCTTGCCTCCGGTATCATCTTTACCATACCCGCCCTCTTTTTATGGGGGTTTGACCCGGCCCTGCTGCAAATCGGCGTGCTGGCAATGCTGGGTGGCGTTCTTGGCGTCTTGTTCATGATTCCCCTGCGCCGCTTTTTAATCGTAAAAGAACACCACACTCTCCCCTACCCGGAAGGTACCGCCGCAGCACAGGTCCTCATTGCAGCCGATGCCGGCGGGGCGAGGGCTAAAAATGTCTTTCTCGGTTTGGGAGTGGGAGCGTTATACAAATTGTGCACGAGTTTTTTCAAACTCTGGCCGGAAGCCCTTTCGGTTAAACTGCCGGTTTTGCGTAAAGCCCAAATCGGACTGGAAGCCGGGCCCGCCTTGTTGGGGGTGGGGTACATACTCGGTTATCGCATCTCTGCCATTATGGTCGCCGGCGGCCTGCTGTCATGGGTGGCAATTATTCCGATTATCGACATTTTCGGTCATAATTTGGCTGCTCCCCTCTATCCCGAAAGTGAAATGCTGATCAAAAATATGACTGCTTATGAAATCTGGACCCGATATATACGATATATGGGGGCAGGAGCCGTTGCCTTTGCCGGTATTATAACGGTCATTAAATCATTACCGACGATGTACGGATCCCTTAAAATCGGCCTCAGCGAACTGACAAAACAATCCAGCCAAAATATGGCAAAACCGATTCGAACGGATCACGATCTGCCTATGATCGTCGTCGTATTCGGCACCTTGATCGTCGCCACCGTTATCATTTCCACACAACAGGTGCTCGGCGCAGGATCAACGCTGATCACCAGAATTGTTGCGGCTATCTGTATCGCTGCCTTCGCTTTTATGTTTGTAACCGTCTCCTCGCGTATCGTCGGATTGGTCGGGGTCTCCTCAAACCCAACCTCCGGCATGACCATCGTCACACTGCTCGGAACCAGCCTCGTTTTTTATGCCTTGGGATGGACCGACGCCATCGGCAAAGCGACCGCACTCACCGTCGGTACCGTGGTTTGTGTCGCGTCTTCAATTGCAGGAGACATCTCCCAGGATTTAAAAGCAGGATATATAATCGGTGCCACGCCCCGCAAGCAACAAATTGCAGAATTGATCGGAGCAGTAACATCAGCGTTTTTTATCGCGGCAGCCGTTTGGCTACTCGGTAAAGCTTATACCTTTGGTTCCCCAGACCTCGCCGCTCCGCAGGCAACATTGATGAAAACGGTGATCGAAGGAGTGCTACAGGCCGATCTGCCATGGGGACTGGTGCTTACCGGTGCCGCCATTGCCGGAATGTCTGAACTGCTCGGTGTGCCTTCGCTGCCCTTTGCAGTGGGTATTTATCTGCCCCTCTCAACGATGACCCCCGTCTTTGTAGGAGGGTGTATCCGATATTTTGTCGATAAAAAGTGGAAATCAAAACAAGAACAAGACACGCAAAAGGAACAGGGCATTCTGCTCGGCTCAGGACTAATTGCCGGCGAGGGAATCATTGGTGTCCTGATTGCAGCCTATGCGGTTATTGCAGGGCGCCCGCAAGGCCTGGGTATTCAATGGCCACACCCTGTCGGTGATATTATCGCCCTCGGTGTATTTATAGTACTCGGTTTCTATTTGTTCAAAAAAGCTCAGTTAGCACGTCAATAACATGAAAAAAACAGTTATAGGGTGTCTTTGTTTCTGGATTTTCAACACCAGTTATGCAAATTATGATCCCTGGCAAACGTTTCAAGCATTTAAGGATTTCGGTATTCCCGATTACCCGGAGCAAAGCAATGCTTTCGGGGCTCGGCGGTTTTATGCAGCAAACTATGCCTGGTTTGAGCGTGATCATCTTAACGCCCTGTTGGACGCCTATCTTCTGTCAGGAAAGGCCATCTATATCAACACGGCCATTAGCCGCATGCAAAGAATGCTTTCCAACCTGGATTCTCACCTAAACGTCCGCAGCTATTTGGCGGCTAAAAACAGTCCCTGGTCATCGGTAAATATCGATACCGGTAAAGCCTACCCGATATGGCGCAACATACATAAATTCAGCGCCACCGATACCATCCAGGGACATGTTCTCTCTGCCTATATCATGAATCCCATGGCAAGATTGTGTTATCTGGCCGGCCGGTATGCGCTGGCGGATGAATACCAGCCCGTTATTGCCGGCCTGGCAGACTCGCTGCATACCATCATGTCACATCTGGACCAGTGGGCCTACAAAGAAAACAACCGTTTTGCCTATTATATCGATTATCCCCCAGACTTGATTACAGCCTGGAATTATATGACCCAGGCTGCCCTGGTTCATTTTTATCTGGCACAGTCAGGGTTTCTTTCCGCCCGGGATTCAATCTCGCACTACCAAAAAGCTGAAAAACTGGGACGGTATTTTAAATCCCAACTGATCAATGTCGACGAGCATTATATCTGGAAATACTATCCCAATGAACGACAAATCAAAGAATTTCCCGCTGAACCCTTCTGGTTTGAAGATGTCAGCCACAGCACCTCGGATATTGAAATGGTCGGGGTTTTTTATGCGCATGATCTGGTCTTCAATGAAACCGATATAGAAAGATTCAATCATACCCTTGCTGACTATATTCTTACAAAAAACAACAGCGTTAATGCCTATGTGACCGGCTATGCCGGATACAATATAGAAAAAGGCAAAAAAAGATTCTGGCGACAATTTAAAGCAAATACCAGAAAAAACATCAATGCCCTGGGGAACTGGACATTAATTGCAGCCCAAAACGATAACAAAATGGATACCTGTGAAAGAATATATAAAGCAGGCGAGGTGGTTTCAAAAATAAAATACCCGGGCACTGCGGATCTTCATTTTATGGCAAAAGTCGCTCTGATGCTGTTTCCCAAAAATTTCAATTTTAATATTAAAAACAAGGCGGACAAGATGCCCGCTTTTTGGAACCCGGTTGGGAAAGAACAACTGTTTCCGGACTCGATGCAGAATCCGGATTTAACGGTCTTGCAAAAAAAAGTAAAGACCGCTTATGCCGGATTGACGCAGACCATACCGGGTTTGTCCGGAATCCGCTATCGCTTAACGCTTCATGCACACCCGATGCCGGACACTGAATCGTCCTCTACAGCCTTCTACCTCGGCACCGAAGAGAGCAAAGGAGAAAATGAACCAGTCTATAAAAAAATTACCCCGGACAAAAACAAAACAACCCTTCTCTGGCAGACCGCCACAAGCCGTTCCATAAATATTGCCCTTTTTTGCCAACCCGGCTTTTCCGGCCAGGTACGTCTGCACAAGATTGATGTTACCTTATCGCCTCAGCAGGAGAATATCATCCAATGACCATCGTTAAAAGATTTTTCTTTTTACTGATATTTCTGTTCATCGCTTGTGAAACCAGGTTTGAGACTGTAAATGATTCGGGAGTCGAGACGGAATTTAAATATAATGATTATAGTATTTATGAACTGCCATTCAATGATAAACCTTATGCCTGGTGGATTCCGGCTAAACTAAATGATTATGCTACGGATAGTCATGGAATTATCGTTTTCGAGCTCAACGGCAATCACTATTATCATCCTGTCCAAATTGCGCAAAAAATGATACATTTTATTGCCAGCTATTATCGCACCGATAACGATAACTATATTGTCGAAACAGAGCGCTTTGCTGAAAAGCTGGTCGACAATGCTTTGAAATACAACGACGCTCTCTATTTTCCCTATGAATTTGACTGGAATCTGGGCGGTTTTGGGATTAAAATGAAAGCTCCCTGGTACTCCGGCATGGCCCAGGGACAAATCCTCTCTGCAATGGCCAGACTGTATGAAGTGACACAAAAATCCCGCTATCTGGAAATATGCAGTCAAATTTTCAAAAGCTTTACGCTTTTCAAGGGTTTGTCTGATCCATGGATCGCGTATGTTGATAATGACCATTATTACTGGATCGAGGAATACCCTGAACTCGATCCCAATCATGTCCTAAATGGATATATTTTTGCTCTCTTTGGTCTTTATGATTACTATTTAATCGACAACAGAGAAGATGTTAAAACCTATCTGCAAGCCGGACTCACCACGATGGCAGACCATCTGTCTCTTTACAGACAAACCGGCGGTTATAGCCGCTATAGTCTCAAGTACAAGATAGCTTATCCGGATTATCATCTTGTACATACGGATCAAATCAAGTATCTCTATAGAATAACCAAAGACCCCCATTTCAACAATCTGTATCTTGACTATTATATGGATTACCACGAATAAACAAATGGCATCGGATGGCCTTGAATGAAGATATTGCTCATCACAAAATATTTTCCCCCGGTAAATACAATCGCTTCACACCGGCTTTACAGCTTTGCAAAATATCTGCCCCATTACGGTATCGATGTTGAAATCATAACCCCGCAATGGCAAGGCAACCTGGATTTGCATATCGACGATATGATTGTTCACTATACACACCGGGAAACTGAAAAATTGCAATTCCGCAAATCCAATCACGCCTGGAAGAATATCCTCAAGCAATCGGGGGTTCGCGCATTGCGGCATTATTTGAACAGTCCCTTTTACAAGGCGGGGAAGGCCCTTCCGGACTCGATTTTCAAAAAGCAGCACGCCATTCTGGCCTCCTATGGTCCGGAAGACGCTCTGCATCTTGCAAGCCATCTTTGCCGCAAACACAATTTGTCCTTAATCGTCGATTATCGCGATCTCTGGCTTGACAATCCTTTCCAGGACTGGACTGCGATGGACAAAACGATTATTTACAGACTGGAAAAACAAATACTCCAACAAAGCGCCCTGGTCTGCACCGTTTCTCAAACCCTTGGCAAACAGCTCTTCAAACGCTACCGGCAAAAAGCCCGGGTGATTTACAATGGCTTTTGGGAGTTGCCGGTGCACATTCCTCCTGTAAAACGGAAGAACGGTGTCTCTTTTTGCTATTGCGGCAGCCTGTATGACGGCCTCAGGCCGATTCAAATCATTTTTCCGTTTCTGAGCAGGCATCCCCGACATAACCTCGTTGCGGCTGTGTTTGATGATGTCGATGTTGCCTACCTTAAGCGGATGGTTGAAAAATTTAAACTCTTCGGGCAGGTGCAAATTTTACAAAACATTCCACACCAGCAAGCAGTAGAATTGGAAAAACAATCCGACATTCTCTTGTTTTTAAATAGCCTGGACAGAAAAAGCAAAGGTGTGCTTACCGGCAAACTATTTGAATATATGCAATCCGGAAAATTTATCCTCGGTGTCGGCAATCCGGATGATGAAGCTGCAAAAATCATCAATGACTTTCATCTGGGTACGTATATCAGCAAAGAAAATCAAATGTCGACCGCACTTGCAGCTTTTCAGCAATGGTCGCCACCGCCCGCTGAAAAACTCGCCTTTTTCTCCCGAAAACATCAGGCAGAGCGATTAGCCACATTCATCAAAGAGTCCCTGGATCATTCCGTTTGAGGGGCATCGATGAATCAAATCGTTCAGACGAATAATCAAATCAAAAACTGTAAATAAGGAAATATGATCGTTTCCCGGGGGATCCGTTAAGCTGAAATCAAATGAGGAGTGAAACTACGTTTGATGCCGTTCCTCGGATCGCTGGTGGCTGAGATAGAGAACATATATTAATCCCGCAGACAGCCACACGATCTCGTTTGAATATATCGCACCGCTGAACATGGCATTCCACAACGAATAAACAAATATAACGGTAACAGCGATGGATAATTGCAGCAGATCACTACCGAGCGTTCGATACCTTCGGATATTTTTCCCTGCCATCTTTAAAACGATGATAACGAATACCACCATAATCGCCAATCCAATAATGCCGTTCTCACAGGCAACTTCCAGAAACAGATTATGAGGATAAGTAAAATCTCCATAGATCATTTTCATATAATATCCACCCGTACCAACGCCAGTGAGCGGGGAAGCCATAAAGTACTCCCACCCCTTAAGCCAGGCCAGCAGCCGAAAAGCGGTACTCATTTCCTGGATCATTGGAGTGCGCAATCGCGAGACCAGATGCGTTGCCGTATTTAAAATAATAATGATACTCGAGATCAAAAAAGGCAAAGAGATTTTGATTTTTCTCGAAAGAGGCTGATCGGGCTGCAAAAGATAAAACAGAAAGACACATATTAACATGCCGACCAAAGGCGCCCGCGACCAGGTTCTGAACATGGGGAATAAAAAAAATGGAATGGTGGCAAGAAAAAGAATCTTTGTAAAACCCTGCTTTGATGTTACAAACCAAAAAACACCACACAACATCGAGATGCCGAGACTGCGTCCCAGCCAGATAGGATTCACACTTTCACTGGGTGAGAAACGAATATAATCGGGAACCGTCAGAGCCTTGAGCGAACTAAACAACGCCAGCACGAGACCGGCCAAAAAGGCAATTTTGAAAATATTCTCAAGTCGTTCAAAATCTTTATAAAATATCAGAGGCAGAACAATCAAAAGAAGATTATAAAAGAAATAAAAAATCACTTTATGCCGACCATAAGCCGGATTGCTGCTTACAAACAAGCCGAGTATCATCAGCAGCCAGAGGTAAAAGGAAAGCTTTATCGGTGTTCCCAAAACCATTTCTGAATCCAGACCATGCTTGAGACTGTAGATAAACAGAGCCGCTACAATCATTGCCAGATAAACCACCAGATGGGGAGCCGGGAACGGAGATTTGACACTATCAAAAAAAATCATGATCAGCACATTACTGGTCAGCGCAACCGCAAAGCCCGCTTCAGGGTAAATCAAGAAAAACACGGCCGCCAAAATCATCATACTCATGACCAGTGATAACGTGGTTGATTTTAGGACAAACATCAACAGCAATGCTTCCATAAAGATGAAAAGCAAAAAAAACATGAAATATTTTTTATAGCTAATCTCTTCAATCATGAGGTGTTTGCCTGGGATTTTCGGATTTGAAACAGGATCGGACAAAGCCGATATCGTTCTTGGTAAAACCGCCAGTGGCCCATAGCAGTAAGAGGAACAGAATCAGACCGGTGGGCACCAACAGAGCCAGTTTAAAGAATATATTATCAATCCAACCGGAAGCAAAATAAAGATAAACACCCATTCCGGAAGCAGATGCGATGGCTGAGAAAACAGCTCTGACAGGTACCAGCCAGGGCATAACCCTCCTGGCGCCGAGTATGGCAAGGATCAGATACACCAGGAATGCTACACTGCAACTAATGCTGGCTCCTAAAAATCCCAACCTGGGAATGAGCAGGATATTCGACACAATATTTATGCCCCCGGCTGCCAATGCGATCTTGGTTATACTAAAACTTTGTTTATATAACTCAAACCCCTTGAGGACATATTGGGATAATCCGTAAAGAAATGTACCGGTAGCGATAAAGGGTAACACGACAGCGCCCTGAACGAATTCCCGGTCTGAAAAAAAAAGCACCACCTCCCGGGGTAGAACAACAAGAAAAACAAGAATGGGTAAAAACAGAAAAAAATAGTATTTTGTCAAATCCGATATCAACTTTTGTGTGGTGCGATCTCCATGTTTTTCCCAATTTTCGACAATAATCGGGTAAGCGGCCAGCATAAGTGCCATATAGGCAAATTGCAGCGTTTTTTCGGATATAGCATAACTTACAGAATAAAGCCCAACCTGTGCACTTCCCTTAAAAAACTCGATCAAATACCGATCTGAAAGAGAGAGAATCCAAAAGGACAGATTTGAGGCGGCCAGAGGGAAACCATAGGAAGCGAACTGTTTTATCAGGGGCAGAGAAATGTTGCCGAGTTTGAAGAAATGAATCAGTCTTAACTTTTTAATCAACAGTAAATCGAGACAAAACGATGTTATGAAAAAACCGACGAACAAGCCTTGAACCCCGATGTTAAAAAGGAATATGACAAGCAAACCGGTAATCGGCTTTGCAATAACATACATCATCCAATAAAAAGAGTATCTTTGCGGGAAAAGAGCTGCTCTGAAAATGACAATAAACACTTCAAAAAAAGAAATAAAGATACAAGCCAGAAATGCCACTCTCAGGGCAGAGGCCAATTGTGGTTGAATTTGATGAGAAATCGCAACAAAAATGATAAACGCAACCAGCGCAACAAAAAATGCGCTTACCAGACTGCTGATCAAAAGCGTGGAAAAAAAAACGGGTTCTTTGTTTTTATTTTTAAAAACGGCGTAAAACCGTACAGCACTGGTCGACAACCAGGCAACACTGAAAACTTTGATTAACCCCAGAGTCGACAGGGTAACATTATAGTATCCAAATTCCGCCTGGCTAAAAACTGTGGTAAAAATACGAATCAGCACAATTCCCACGATGGCCGGAACCACTACAGAGGGAATGTAAAAAAGAGAGTGTTTTGCTGTACGCCTCAGGAGATGTTCAGTGGACATGAACTATTTTCTCTGCCGTTTATAACGCAAAATATCGCCTTTGATCCTGATGATCTGATCATATTTTTCCGGATTATGCTTTTTCAAATATTCCAAATTCATAATAAAATAGATGACCAGGGCTGAAAAAATCAAACTCAGCACCCCTGCGATCAATACCATATACATCCGTTTTGGACTTTCCTTTCGTTCGGGTATGACCGGCGGATCAAGCACCTGAACAGCAGGTGTTTCCTTTACTTCTTCAATTTTAGCCTGCTCGTAGAGCGGTAATACGAATTCCTGTATCTGTTGCTGAATTTTGACATCGCGTAAGAGACGGGCATACTTTAATCCGAGATCCGGAATGTCCTTTAAAGGTAAAAATAGATCGTTTTTACGACTGGTGGTGTCGGAAGCACTTATATATTCGTTATATCTTTTCTGTAATTCCCTGATCTCATTTCTTAATTTAATCAGGTCCGGATGCGTTCTGTCAACATAATTCTCCAAAACATCGGCTTCAACCTGTTTTACCGTCAGCATGCCTTTCAACTGTGCCATGGCTTTAATAGCCGCTTCGGTCTGTTCAGGCAATGCAATGGCGCCGTATTTATTCTGAAAGGCATTCAAAGCCTCTTCGGCTGCGGCCAGATCCTGCAGGTTTTTAAAATATCGCTGCTCGATAAATTGTCGATTGGTGCGCGCGCGTTCGCTCCGCAGCCGCTCATTTACCCGTTCAAACTGCTGAAGATAATAAAGGGTCATATCGCGGGCCAATATTTTCGTGGGCATATCTTCCGGGCCATAAGAAAAATAATCGGTCTTTGTACCGATCGACAACGTAATACTGCCCTCGTCGTTCAGATTAATACCGACCATGGATTCCAGCTGTTTTCTCGCCTCCATCATGGTTTCGGTTTTATATCGTTGCATCAGATTATGCTTTTTGATCACAGAGTCTTTGACCGTACGACTGTGTAATATCGCCAAATAGGTGCTGGTTTCGCCGGAAATCCCGCCGATGCCTAAATTTCCGATGGCGGCCGGTAAATCGCCGAGCATTGAAGAGAGACCCAGCATGTCTCCCGCCCTGGAAGAAGGCAAAATAACAGTATAGGCACGATAGGTTTTGGGAATGATCAAACTCAATAACGCCGCCAAAACACAAACCCCCAGAAAATTAAAAATGATAAAAAACTTGTAACAAACACACAGTTGAAGATAATCTAGAAAAGTTGTTTTCTTGCGACTCATTTTTGCCTCTGAAAATTGCTCATTTTTATCATATCAATATCGTAAATTGTACACATTTTATATTTAAAAACAAAATTTTTTCTTAACGGCAAAGCTGTTGCAAAATAGAAAATTTTTGTTTAAGTTTTTGATTAAACAAAGCATAACAGAACACCCTTATGAATATATCTATAATTATCATCACCTATAAACGGCACAATGATGTACTGGAAGCTGTTCATTCTGTTTTGAATCAGGCCGGTCATTTTGAAACAATTGTCATCGACAATGATCCTCAATCCACGCTTTATTCGCTTTTACCCAAACAAAACGATCTCAAATATTACCGTATGCAGGAAAACAGGGGGGTTGCAGGAGGAAGAAATGCCGGCATTAAACAAGCAAATGGTGATGTGTTTCTTTTTCTGGATGACGATGCCGTTGTGGCGACTGAAAATGCCTTGCTGAAAATCAAAAAATATCTGAAAGAACACGGCAAAATCGGATGCCTTGCTTTCAGGATCGAAAATTACTTTTCCCGGCAAATCAATGCCAAGGAATTTCCTCATCCGGACAGCCGTTTAATCGATAAAACCATGAAAGTGAGTTATTTTCTCGGAGGTGCAAACGCCATCCGTAAATCCGTATTCGATAAAACCGGGCCGTTTATGGATCTAATGTACTGGGGCGAAGAGCTCGAGCTCTCCTTTCGAATGATAAAGAATGGATTCGAAATACTCTATACACCCGATATCGTCGTTTATCATAAAGCTTCCCTCAAAGGACGATTTACACAAAAAAAACAACTCTATTACTGTTTCCGTAACCGTTTTTACGTACTTGCACCTCATCTTCCTTTGCGATATCTCTTGATCAATCTGACACTGTGGAGCGGATATTGGTTTGTTCAGGCCGTAAAAATGTTTGCCTTTAAAGAATATTTTTCCGCCCTTAAAGATGGTATTCAAAAAGGTGTCGAGCTTTTCAAAAACCACCGCAATCCAATCTCGGAAAGAGCTTTGCATTATTTAAAAAAACACGGTGGAAGATTATGGTGTTAACGTTCAGAGGATCATGAATATACTTTTTCTGACATCCCTTCTTGTCATTTTTTACAGCTATTTGGGATATCCGGCTCTGTTGTTTCTGACCAGCCGATTCTATCACCGCCAAAGATTTGTGGATGACCAAAACCGCCCCTGCATCAGCATGGTTATATCCGCTTTTAATGAACAGGAAACGCTGCCGAAGAAAATTGAAAATTGTCATCAGCTCGATTATCCAAACGCTAAACTCGAAATTCTGATCGGTTCCGATGGCTCGGATGATAAAACCGATGAAATCCTCAACGCCTGCGAAGATAACATTATTAAACCGTTTATTTTTAAGACAAGGCGTGGTAAAGCCAGCGTTGTAAATGAACTCGTCGCCCGTGCACGGGGAACAATTATTGTCTTTTCCGACGCCAACACAATTTACGACCAAAATGCGCTCAAACACATGATGAAACATTTTACAGATAAAAATGTGGGGGGCGTTTGTGGACGGCTCTGTCTTACCAATCCTGATCAGAAAAGCAGCGGCCAGGGAGAGTCTCTTTATTGGAAATATGAAACCCAAATCAAAAAATGGGAAGGTTATATCAGGACGGTAATCGGTGCAAATGGAGCAATTTACGCAATTCGTAAAAATCTCTATAGCCCCTTGTCCACACGTAAAATCCTGGTGGATGATTTTGTCATCTCTCTCAAGGTTGTTGAAGCGGGTTATGATGTTGTTTTCGACAATGAGGCGGTCGCTTTCGAAACCACCTCTCCCCGGATTCGGGGAGAATTCAGGCGAAAGATTCGTATTGGCGTATCCAACTTTAACTCAATCGCTGAACTCAAATCGCTTCTCAATCCCTCCAGGCGATTCGCAGCCTTTGGATTTTGGTCTCATAAAATTATTCGCTGGTTTATCCCCTTTTTCTTTTTGTCGGCATTTATTTCCAATCTGTTCCTCCTGGACGCGACGCAGTACAAGATCACCATGGCATTACAAATAATGTTTTATCTCTTCGCCGGACTGGGATGCTATCTGGACATGAAAACGCAATGTCCGAAACTTTTATTGATCCCGTATTATCTCTGTGCGGTTAATTTGGGATTATTGCTGGGATTTTTTAAATTTTTAAGAGGATCGCAAAAACTCACGTGGGGACGGGTAGAGAGAATATAAAAATGCCAAAACCTATAGAAAAATCATTGCTTCTGCTTGTCGATTTTATAACCATTAACCTGGCCTTCTTTGGGCTGGTTCACCTGAGAAGCAGTTTTGATCTCTTTGTAGAACAAGGATTCGGGGCCCAATTCCAGATATCTCTGGTGATCTATTTTATGTGGTTTTTGCTCTTTTTATTCATGGGGATGTATCAGTCCTGGTATACGCAATCGCGATTCGATGAATTGCTTACGGTGGCCAAAACTGTGGGGCTGGGTGTCTTGATCATATTTTTTGTTACTTTCGAACCGGACAGCGACCTCTCACAACCCCCCACAGTCGGACGCATGATGATTCTCAGCTACGCTGTGCTGATGCTTTTGCTCGTGGGCAGCGGCAGATTGATATTGCATACCATTCAAAGAAAACTTTTAGCCGCAGGAATCGGGCAACGAAATACGGTTATCCTCGGATGGAATAAAAAATCATTCAAATTGGCGGAAAAACTGGAAAAATATCCTGCCCTGGGTTATAAATTAATCGGTTACGTCTCCATAGACCCCTCACCGGCCAAAAACAAATCAAAAGACGACAAATTATTGGGCACCCTGACGGAAATCTATCAGGTTGTGCATAAATATAATATTGAACAAATCCTGATATCCACCGGTGCCATTAACCAAAAAAAAATACTAAATGTCATCGCGCAGATCGAGGGGCTGCCGGTACAAATTAAAATAGAACCCGACCTGTATGGAACCATCATGGGGTTGGCAAAAACACAGCAAATTTATGGATTCCCACTGATCGAAATACAACCTCAATTGCTTAAACCCTGGGAGCGCAAGACAAAACGGTTTATCGACCTGGCCTTCTCCGCAACCGTACTCATTCTCATGCTACCCCTGTTAATTCTGGTTGGCATAGCCATAAAGATCACTTCTCCGGGGCCGGTCTTCTATAAACAAAAACGAGTCGGTAAAAATGGAAGAATATTCACGATTTACAAATTCAGAACCATGGTTAAAAACGCAGAAAAATTAACCGGGCCTGTATGGGCCGGAGAGAAGGATCCCAGAATAACGGCTGTGGGACGCTTGTTGAGGAAAACCCGTTTGGACGAATTCCCCCAGCTTATCAATGTAATGACCGGGAACATGAGTCTGGTCGGACCACGGCCGGAACGCCCCTATTTTGTCGACCGCTTAAAACGTCAATATCCCTTTTATACCAGACGGCTCAAAGTACAACCCGGTATAACCGGTTGGGCACAGGTAAAAGGAAAATATGATACCACAATTGAAAACGTTAAGGAAAAACTGGACTATGATCTTTATTATATCGAAAATATGTCTCTGCGAATGGACATACGAATATTGTTGTTCACCATAGCTGTGATGCTGCGTTTTAAAGGGCAATAATAGAACCCGGCTCCGTTGAGCAAAGCGGAAATTGCAGAATCTTTTCCCGCTGATGAATAAATGTTTACAATGTCAGTTTTTTTTACTAGTATACTATCTTTGGTAATAAGTGATGTAATCAGGAGTATGCAGCCATGCTGGATCTAAAATTTATCCGTGAAAATCCCGATCTTGTACGCCAGGCCATCAGAAACAAAAATGAAAAAGCCGATGTAGATGCCCTGCTCGAACTCGACAAAGGACGCCGCAGTCTCATTGGCGAAGTGGAATCACTACGGGCACAACAAAATAAAGTAACAGGGCAAATCGCTGAAATGAAACGCAACAAAGAGGACGCCTCCGATTTGATCAGTCGTATGAAAAACCTGTCGGAAACGATAAAAAAGTTAACTGGCGACCTCAATAACCATGAAGAAAAGATAACAGAAATACAGATCCGTATACCCAATATACCTCACGAGTCGGTTCCCATCGGCAATGAATCAAAAAATGAGGTGGTGAGGGAATGGGGCAAAAGTCCTGAAACCGATTTCAGATGTTTACCCCATTATGAATTGGGTGAAAATTTAAATATCATCGACTTTGCCCGGGGTGCCAAAGTGTCTGGAAATAACTTTATCAGTTATCGGGGGCTGGGCGCCAGGCTGGAAAGAGCTTTGATCAATTTTATGATCGATGTGCATGTTGAAAAGCACGGTTACACGGAAATCTTTCCCCCTTTTATCACCCGAAGAGAAAGCATGTTCGGAACCGGACAGCTGCCTAAACTGGAAGAAGATATGTATCACATCGAACAGGAAGACCTCTTTCTCATTCCAACCGCGGAGGTCCCTGTTACCAACTTGCATCGCGATGAAATCCTTGCCGAAAATCAATTACCGGTAAAATATGTAGCCTACTCGCCCTGCTTTCGCCGCGAAGCCGGGGCTTATGGGAAAGAAACCCGGGGGCTGATGAGAATACATCAATTTAACAAAGTTGAAATGGTCAGGATTGTGCCTCCGCAGCACTCCTACGACCATCTGGAAAATCTCGTCGAGGAAGCAGAAGAAATACTGCAGCTTTTGGAGCTGCCTTATCGCGTTCTAACACTGGCTTCAGGAGACCTGAGCTTTGCCGCCGCGAAATGTTACGATTTGGAAATCTGGGCTCCCGGACTAGAGCGATGGCTGGAAGTCTCCTCCTGCAGCAATTTTATCGACTTTCAGGCGAGACGAGCGAACATACGATTCAGGGAAAGCAAAGGCCAAAAACCGGCATTCGTTCACACCCTGAATGGGTCGGGAGTAGCGCTTCCGCGAACCGTCATCGGTATACTGGAAAATTTTCAAACCGACGAAGGAACCGTGATCGTTCCACCAGTACTCAGAGACTATATGAAAACAGATATCATTAAACACTAAAATGAATAATGAAAAACAATGTGTCCATATTGTGGTGCTTTCAGATACTCATGGCTATCTCGCCCCACAGATTATCGGCTATTTGAAAAATGCAGATCATATCATTCATGCCGGTGATATTGGCAAGCAGGATATATTACTCGAGCTTGAATCCTATGCACCCTTAACCGCAGTGCATGGAAACATGGACGGGTTCTCAATCCGAAAATATGTGGATGCAGTAGAAAAACTCGTCATCATGGATACTGAAATCACCATAACACATGTGCCCCGGAACAATAAAAATATTGTCGCCAATGAGAACTGGCAAATCAGCATTTTTGGACATACACACACGGCCTCCGTCATTTCACAGGATCATCATCTGGTTATAAATCCCGGTTCCGCCAGCAAACCACGATTTTCAAAAGACCCGACTTTCGCCTTACTGACCTTGTGTGCAAACGCCGCCCCAAAAGCTGAAATCATAAAGCTGCCGAAACCATAACCGATGATAGCTACCAGGAGTTGACGATGTCATTTCAAAACAAATTGTTGAATATTATCGAAAAGAATCAGTCCGTCCTCTGTATAGGCCTGGATACACACGCTGACCGTATTCCCGAACATCTAAAAAACCGGGAGAATCCACTCTATGACTTTAATAAGGCAATTATAGATAAAACAGTCCAATATGCGGCAGCCTACAAAATCAACACGGCGTTCTATGAGGCGTGCGGGATAATGGGGTGGGAAGCGTTGAAAAAAACCGTTCAATACATACCCGATTCGGTACTAACGATTGTGGATGCAAAGAGAGGAGATATCGGCAATACGTCCAGACTGTATGCGCAGGCATTATTTAACGAATTGAATGCTGATGCCATCACCGTAAATCCCCTGATGGGATACGATTCCGTATATCCTTTTATCGAGAACCCCGAAAAAGGGGTCTTTTTTCTCTGTCTGACCAGTAATCCGGGGACAAAGGATTTTCAGCACTTTAATGATGGCACGCAGACGCTTTACTCGAAAATCGCCCTTACCGTAAAAACCTGGAATGAGAAACAAAATTGCGGACTGGTGGTCGGAGCCACACATCCCTATGAACTCAATACGATACGGGAATGGGTTCCGGAACTGCCACTGCTGATCCCGGGTATCGGTGCTCAAGGCGGTGACCTGGAAAAATCGGTGAAAAACGGCACAGATGAAAGAGGGAGCAATGCCCTCTTTAACGCCAGTCGCAGTATTATTTTTGCATCAAAGGGCACTGATTTTGCCGAAAAAGCTGCACAGAAAGCAAAAAAAACATACCGGGCCCTGAATGATGCCCGTAAAGACAAAACAATGAATAGATAAACCGCTCAAAAAGGAATAAAAAATGAATAAGGAAACAGCCTTGAAAATCTTCCGTCAATCCAAGGCCTTGCTTGACGGTCATTTTCTGCTTACTTCTGGTCTTCACAGTCCCCAATATTTCCAATGTGCCAAGGTTTTGCAGTATCCCCAATACGCGGAACTGCTTTGCCGGGAAATCGCCAATCATTTTCGTCATGACAATATTGATCTAGTCATTTCTCCGGCTATCGGAGGCATTGTTGCCGGCCAGGAAGTTGCGCGCTTGCTCGATTGCAGGGCGATCTTTGCAGAACGCCAGAATAACACCATGACACTACGGCGAGGTTTTGAACTCCTTGAAGGCGAAAATGTATTGGCGGTTGAAGATGTCGTTACCACAGGTGGGTCATTGTCGGAAATCATCGAGCTGGCCTCTGCTCAAAACACCGAAATAAAAGGAGCCGGATTTTTGGTTGACAGAAGCGGAGGCAAAGCAACTTTCGGCTGCCCCCGGTTTGCCGTGTTTGAAATGCAAGTGACCACCTATCAACCGGAAAAGTGCCCTCTCTGTGATCAAAAAATCCCCCTGATCAAACCCGGCAGCAGAAGTTTAAACGCTATGCAGGGCAAATAACATGTTACTGTATAATATCATCCTGTTTCTCGCCGGTGCCGTTCTTTTATATTTTGGTGCAGAAATGCTCGTCAAAGGATCCTCAAGATTGGCCCTCCTGCTGGGTATTCGGCCTATTATTGTCGGTTTTACAGTTGTAGCCATGGGGACCTCTTCTCCGGAACTGGCGGTCAGCCTGATCGCCGCTATACAAAACAGTAAAGATATAGCATTGGGCAATATCATCGGCAGCAATATTGCAAATCTTGCCCTGGTCATTGGTGCTGCAGCTTTGATTCGACCCATTACAATAAAGCGAAGTACCTCCCGTCGCGAAATGCCTTTCCTCATCGGAACCTCCATTGTTTTCCTGCTCATCAGCCTTGATGGCGAATTAAGCCGGGGCGATGGCATTATATTGCTCGTTTTGTTTGCGGTCTTTCTCTGGTATATTCTGTATATGGCTTTAAAAAAACGCCAGATTCGGCCGGACGTCGAACCGGATATAGCCGATGGCAAGAAATCGAGTCTGATCAATCTTGTCTATTCCATTATAGGTGTGCTAATGCTGGTCATCAGCTCTAATCTGATTATACGGTCGGCCACCTTTCTCGCTACTGAATTCGGCATCAGTCACATTGTCATTGGAATGACGGTGGTGGCTTTGGGTACATCTCTTCCGGAGCTGGCAGTCTCGTCGGTAAGTTCCCTAAGAAATGAATCGGATATCCTGGTCGGTAATGTGGTTGGCAGCAATTTATTCAATACCCTTTTAATAATCGCTCTGGTGGCAGTCCTTTACCCCATCCCCGTGAAAAAGGAAATTCTATCCTTTCATTATCCCTATATGATCGGGTTGACGCTTTTATTTTTACCCATGATTACGCTCAAAAAAGTCATCAGCAGGATCGAAGGCGTTTTCCTTTTATGTTTATATGCAGTCTTTATTTATCTTCTTTTTTTCAAATAAAAAAGGCTCCGAAAAACGGAGCCTTGATCTTAACCCAAATATTTTCTCAGTGGTTCAAGCCGGGAGCGATGACGCAACCGGCGCAATGCCTTTTCTTTAATCTGTCGCACACGCTCTCTTGTAAGCTTGAAATATTCACCTATTTCCTCCAGAGTAAGAGGTCTGTCGTTATCCAGTCCGAAATAGAGCTTGACGATTTCAGCTTCACGATCCTTTAATGTTCCCAAAACCTTTTCAATTTCCTCCCGCAAAGAAGCCTTCATCAAATCTCCATCCGGTGGCTGATAACGATCGCTTTTCAGAACATCCAGTAAACTGTTACCCTCATCTTCTTTAAAAGGCTCATCCAGTGAAAGATGACGGGCAGATGTTTTCAAAACATCTGCAACTTCAAATGAAGTCATTTCCATCCGATTCGCAATCTCATCCATGCTCGGTTCACGTCCAAAACGCTTTTCCAATGCCTCAAGCGCTCTACCAACTTTATTAATGGCACCAACACGATTCAGAGGCAAACGAACCACTCTGGATTGTTCCGCCAATGCCTGTAAAATCGATTGCCGAATCCACCACACGGCATAAGAAATAAACTTGAACCCTCTCGTCTCATCAAATCTTTGCGCCGCTTTTATCAGGCCGAGATTCCCTTCGCTAATCAGGTCTTGAAGCGGTAATCCCTGTCCCTGATATTCTTTGGCGACACTGATCACAAATCTTAAATTTGCCTTTACGAGCGTATCCAATGCATCTTCATCGTCCTGACGAATTCGCCGGGCCAATTCAATCTCCTGTTCAGGAGGCAATGGTGAAAAATTACCGATTTCCTCCAGGTATTTTTCAATCGATTCTTTTGTCCGGTACTCTTGCTTTTTTTTCTTTTTCTTTTGCCCCGCCACTGACTTTTTAGGCAGTATTTCCTTAATAATTTTTGCCATTGGATCCTTTGTCAATTGGTCTTCATATTTAATTGCTCATTTCAATCGATATCTGTTGTCCTGCAACCCGAAAAAAAATATGCAGATACATTTCCGGGTCAGAAATAGCGTTTCCCTGGAATTTTTAGAGTTGTTAAACCTCCACACCGGGACACGCGTCATTTAAAACAAATATCAAAGAAAAATATTTCACTTTTCTTTCACAGAGTTTTATGTGGCTTTGATTAAAAGGTTCCGACCTTTTTTGGCAGATAGTGAAACAAGATATCCATTAATATAATAAAATATATCACAAAAATCAAATTTATACTTGCTATCGTGCCTTTATAATCGATTCTATGATATTCATGGCCTCCTGAATGTCCGATCGGTAAACATCCAAATGGGTTACGAACCGGACCGACTGAGCGGAAAACGGAATGCATAATAAATTCTTTTTCATACAACGCTCCGCAAATTCAGCTGCCGGCATCTTTTCAAAATGAGCGATGACGATATTGGTCTGTGTTGCCTCCAAATCAACGCTTATACCCTCACAAGAAGTCAGAAATCCAGCTAATTCATGGGCATTGTCGTGATCTTCCTTTAACCGCTGGAGATTGTGATCCAGAGCAAACAGACAAGCCGCAGCGAGAATTCCAATTTGACGCATACCGCCACCAAAAATCTTTCGGAAACGGTGCGCCCGATCGATAAAGTCTCTGCTGCCCACGACCACAGATCCAACCGGTGCTCCCAGCCCCTTTGAAAAACACAGAGAAGCCGAGTCAACATATTTACCGTATTCAGATAAAGGTATACCCGTGGCAATATGAGCATTCCATAAGCGGGCACCATCCAGATGCACAGCCAGACCGTTCGATTTGGCAAAATCATAAATGTTGGCCATGGTTTCAAGGGAAAAAATCGCACCGCCTGCACGATTATGGGTGTTTTCCAATACAATCAGCCTGGAACGGGGAAAGTGGTGATCAGCCGGACGAAGAGCCGGTTTGATCTCCTCGACGGTTATTGTTCCCCTCTTACCCCGGAGCGACCGTAATTGAACGCCCGAAAGAAGAGCCGGTCCTCCACCCTCATAATGAAAACAATGGCTTTCCTTTTCACAAATCACCTCATCACCGGGGTTGGTATGACTCTTTATGGAAACCTGGTTCCCCATTGTGCCGGAAGGAACGAATAATCCCGCCTCTTTGCCAAGAAGCGCCGCTACCCGCTCCTGAAGATGTTTTGCTGTCGCATCTTCAGCAAATACATCATCGCCTACCTCGGCGTGAGCAATGGCTTCTCTCATCGCCTGACCGGGTTTGGTTATGGTGTCGCTACGCAAGTCGATTACTTTGGAAATCATAGACCTCGTTCGAATTATATACAATAATTAGTGACATTTATCTCGATTCGCGGACAAAATGACGGCTAGAAAAGGTCAAGCTGATCGCGTACGCTTTGCTTTGTGCGCTTTTGCATATATTGTTGCTGTAGCAAAGATTGAGAAATAGACTCCAAAAAGAAAGAGGGGTTCTGTTGTCGTGTTTTGCCGAAAAGGGTTCGTTTATCAGAATGAGACAAATAAAGATATTTTTGCGCCCGGGTCATACCCACATATAACAATCTCTTTTCTTCTTCGATATCGGACTGTGTGTGTTGCCGATACGGCAAAATATTATCCTCGATGGCCGGAATAAAAACCACGGGAAATTCCAGACCTTTGGAGGCGTGCAGGGTTAACAAACGCACCCGGTCACCCCGCTCATCCCAGGTATCGATTTCTTGCTGCAACAATAAAAAATCGAGAAATCGGGCCAGCTTTTTGCCAAAAGGCTGCGCCAGAGCCAGTAATCGTTTATAAAACGGTTCTTTATTCAGATGT
>WJMF01000163.1 GCA_014728085.1 Candidatus Zhuqueibacterota bacterium | reverse complement strand
TTAATGTTTTACGATTAAAAGACGGCTTGAAAAGATATGTTAATAATTATATCGAGGATGAATAAGTCATTGAAAATATCACTTCTCAGCGTTCTTGGCGAGCTTGGCGGTTTTGGGTACGCATTAACCGGATGATCCAAAAAAGTTGCATTAAGTGATTGTCTTTTTTATTTTAACAATAGGGCTTTCGTAATAATGAATCTTTTATGGACTTGAAAAAAGTAATAAACCAGATGAGATTTCAGTTTTGATTGAAAGATTACAAATAAATGGAAACAGGAATTATATTCGACATCAAAGAGTTTGCTGTTCACGACGGACCGGGGATCCGTACGACAGTATTTCTTAAAGGATACCCTTTAAGGTGTACATGGTGTCAAAATCCCGAGGGAATGTCGACTGAACCTCAGGTAATTCATAGTCCGGCCGGTGATCGGATGGTTGGACAGATGTTTACGTCACGAGAATTGGCCGGACATTTAAACAAACAGGTCCCTATTTTGAAAGCCAATGAGGGGGGAGTGTCGTTTTCAGGAGGAGAACCGCTCTATCAGGCCGCTTTTGTCTCTGAAGTAATTGAATACCTGGAGGGCATTCACATTCTCCTTGACACATCCGGCTGTGGTAGCGAGCAGGACTTTGACCTACTCATTGATCGTGTAAACCTTGTCTATTTTGATCTCAAGCTGATGAATGCGAACCTGCACCAGCGCTATACCGGTAGCTCAAATACTCAAATTTTACAAAACCTGCAACTTTTGGGTAAAAAGAATGTGCCATTTGTTATCCGTGTGCCGCTGATCCCGGGGCTAACGGACACCAGGGAGAACTTTGTAGCGATAGCAGAAACGGTCCGCGATTTTGATGCTCTTTTACGCGTGGATCTGCTTCCCTATAATCAAGCTGCTGGTGCCAAGTATGAGGGCGCCGGGATGGTTTACAAACCAAAATTCGATGAAGAACAGCTGGCTAATGACGACATTACTGTTTTTAGGAAAATGGGACTGGATGTACGGGTGGTATGAAAATAAATGTTTTGATTGCTATAGATTTATTACCTATCGTGAAAATGATAGAGTAGAAAGCCAATACGGAAAAGATATATATATGAATAAGCATTATATAAATTCATCTGAGAGAAAAGATAACATGAAAGACCGTATAAAGAAACTGAAACAGTATATAAGAGATGGTAAACATAAAAAACATCGTCTGGATATTAAGCTGGACATACTCGAGGAGTGCATAAATGGTGGGCTCTCCAGCGTACAGCGAGCAGCGCACCTAACCAGGAGAATGTGCGAAACCGAACAACCTGTAATATTAACGGACGAGAAAATCGTCTTTACCCGCACAATACCGAGCATCCCTTCGGTCTACTCTTCCGAAGAATGGGCGCAACTCTCGACAAACCGCACATTACACGAGTTGGGTACAATTAGCAACATCTGTGGCGATTGGGGCATGGTGCTCACCCAAGGACTATTGGGTCGAAAGAAGGCAGCCTTGACTGCAAGGGAAATCAACAAGGAGGATCATCAGGTCATCGAATTCCTGGACTGTGCAATTGAGACTATCGACGCAGTATTGACACTGTCTACTAAATATGCAAACAAAGCGCGTCGCATGAATCGCTACGATCTTGCCGAAATTCTCGAGCATGTGCCTGCAAATCCGCCCCGTTCATTTCATGAAGCACTACAAGGACTACGCCTTTTACATGCCGTTGTCTGGCTTGGTGGACATTACCATGTGGGCCTGGGACGATTCGATCAATACATGTGGCCTTACCTCAAAGCTGACCTTAACTCCGGCCGCTTGGATATTGAGGGCGCTGAGGAGATATTGGCCGAATTTTTTATCTCCTTGAACAAGGACAGTGATTTCTACCCGGGTGTCCAACAGGGTGACAATGGTCAAACCTTGATGGTGGGTGGAGTCACTCCGGAAGGAATAGATGGCTGCAATGAGCTGACCCGAATGGTACTCCGAGTCGCCTGCGACGTGGCTATGATTGACCCCAAAATTAATCTGCGTTTTTCGGGACAGAGAATCTATCCGCAAAGTGGCTATGCTGGTGCGGACATTCGCCTGTCTGGGATGCCAACGGTTACAGCTCAACAGCTTGAACGGTGAAAAGCTGCTGGAAGCAAAAGCACATCCCGAAAAATACAAAAACCTTATTGTTCGCGTGTGGGGATGGAGCGGTTATTTTACTGAGCTGGCCTCTGAGTATCAGGATCACATCATCGCCAGGCATCTGTATGAAGAATAAGCTACAAAATCCGTATGCCGAAAAAATCATTTAGAAAAAACAACTAATAAAACTCCCAATAATTATGATGGAATAGAACATATGAGTCAAATATCAAGAAATGATCCTTGTCCTTGTGGTTCTGGTAAAAAATATAAAAAGTGTTGTGGCACTAAAAAAGCTGCTCATATACAAAACTTGCCGGAAGGAAATCGTATGAAAGGCGGAGTTATCTTTGATGAAGTGTTGAACGCTTATATTCCCATTGTTCATACATGGGACAATATTGATTGCACTGGCGAACCAAAAGAATGGCGCGCCGAAAAGACCTTTTCAAACGAAGATGATGCCATGAATTACTATAAAATAAACATACGCCCGAAATTACAAAAATTTATGTCCAACATGGAAAAAGACGTTTCTAAAACCAAGATGAAGTACAAAAAGTTGGAATGAACGCTTGTAAAAATTTGAGACAAAAATGCGATACCTCTTTATGGATGTTTACGAAATTAACACCAACGCCGGGTTTGCAAAGAGAGCAAAGCCCGCAGAGAACGTTGTGCCGGACAGATTTTTGATGCATTTAAATGAACCAAAGATCACAAACAGCTTGAAAATTTTCATTTTCTGCTGCAGCATTGTTGCTGCCGTTCAACGAGTTGTCTTTTAATACTGGGAGACAAAAATGAAACCGTGGTATGAAGACTTTTTTGAAAATTATGCTAAAGCGTATGATAAAGAAGAATTTACCAAAGGCACGACGGGTGAATGCGACTTTATTGAAAAAGAGATCAACCATGACAAAACAGCAAAAATACTCGATGTTGGTTGCGGAACCGGCAGGCATTCGATAGAATTGGTCAAAAGAGGCTATGAGGTTACCGGAATAGATCTGTCCGAGGCACAATTGCGCCGCGCAAAAGAAAAAGCGTCCGCGCTATCGCTGGAAATTCAGTTTAAAAAGCACGACGCAAGAATGCCGCATTTTGCAGACAGGTTTGATCTGGTCATCATGTTGTGCGAAGGCGGCTTTCCCCTGATGGAAACGGATGAGATGAACTTTCAAATTCTGCAAAACGCAGCCCTTGCATTAAAGCCGGAGGGAAAGCTGATATTCACCACTTTGAACGGTCTCTTTCCGCTGTTTCATTCTGTCAGGGATTTTCTCGCTGC
Organism: Candidatus Zhuqueibacterota bacterium; assembly: GCA_014728085.1. GTDB lineage: Bacteria > Zhuqueibacterota > Zhuqueibacteria > Residuimicrobiales > Oceaniaggregativiventaceae > Oceaniaggregativivens_A. The sequence continues at coordinate 372 of WJMF01000163.1, read as the reverse complement.
TGAAAAAGCAGAGGGTGTTGCTACCTACAGGGACAACACGTTTGACCTGATGACTTTTCGCGATCAAAACATCACCGAATTTGTCGATGATTCCGGAAACAAACGATCTCTTGTTTGCAATGAAAGATACTATGTTCCGCCAGAGATAACCTGGCTTTTGAAATCAATAAATTTTAAACGCATCGACATATTCGGCGCAAAACTCGGCGCCTTTAGCCGCAATGACGCATTAACGACTGAAGACTATGAAATGCTGGTCATAGCGGAAAAATAGCAGAACAATCATTTGCTGCGCGCAGAGCCGGCGCCGCCAACCGGGATGTATCAGATACTGAATAATCTCGTTATTTTGTTTTTTCACAGTGATAAGAT
>WJMF01000162.1 GCA_014728085.1 Candidatus Zhuqueibacterota bacterium | reverse complement strand
TGATGGTATAAACTGGAATCTCTATGAGAACAATCCCGTTATCAGAGTGAGCGAGTCGGATAAAGAATTCGATTCTGCCCATATTCTCGACCCGGCTACAATCCTTGTTGATGGCAAAGTCTATCTATACTATACCGCTCACCAGGCCGGCTGGAAAACCGAACAGAAACCCTCACACACGGGTCTTGCCATTTCCAGTGGTGGGTTCGAATTTATCAAGACTGCCAAAAATCCCGTTGTTCAAGGCACATCTCCCGAGGTGGTACATTTTGAGGGAAAGATTTACCTCCTGGTACAAAAGCTGAATCAAAAGGGCGTATTTGACATTTATTTATGCGAAAGCGATGATGGCATTGTTTTTCCGCCTCAGAAGCAGCAAATGGTGTTTTCTCCGTCACCGGATCCGGATGCGTTCGATAGTTACAGTATATCCACGGTTCGGCTCTGGAAGGAAGAGGGGTGGTTTTACATGACATATGGGGGTTGTAATCGATATTTTGATTATCCGGTTGCCATCGGTTTGGCCCGTTCGCGCGATTTGCGCCATTGGCAGCGCTATCCGAAGAATCCTGTTTTACTTCGGGGTGAGCCCGGCAGCTGGGATGAGGGTGCAGTGTGGTTTGCCACCCTGCATAAACACAAGAATACCTATTATCTCTGGTATGAAGGCACAGGTACGGGACTCGGTCTTGCAACTTCCCATGCCCGGGAACAGTCCGAAATATGCCGTCAACAGGATTATGGCGCTTATGCAAAGAGTTCTTTTTCGCAGATCGGTCTGGCATGTTATGAAGGAGAGTCTCTGCAATGGTAATCGGCAAGACCAGTGGCCGAAAAGCGTGGCGGGTGGTTTGGCCCACCCTGTTGTGTGTTGTTTTCTGCACGTTTTTATCCGTCGATTGCGCTTATCATGTCGGTATTCAGCCCAAATTGAACGATTTGCCGCGCAGCGAGCCGCGACTGGATCAATCCGTAGCGGTTGTGATTTCACAAGCCCTGCAGACGCGTCTGGAGCAGGGAAACCTGAATGCCGGGTCAGGTAGCGCTCACGCTTTTGTTTTTAAAATTGGCCCGCCTCTTAGCCGCGCTCTGCTTGCCGGTATTGAGAATAGATACAGCGATGTAGAGCTGTTGTCTGATTTTCCGAACAAAAAAGAGTATGATTATATCATTGCATTTGAATTCAACGATGCAAAACTGGATCTTTATTTTCAAGATGGTTTTGTCAGCACAACCGCCAAAGCCCATTATATTCTTTCCATTGACATGTCGGTATACAAGGGGTCATCTTATCAAATTTTAAAAAAGGAACCGATTCAGGCCAAGGCGATATCCAGCAACAAACTGGGGAATGAAAATACAAAAGAGGTTTTTACCCGCGCACTTGAATCGGCTATAGAACAGCTGGCCTACAAGACCGGACAATATTTCATCAACGATAAAAGTCCGGCTGCTTTACAGCCTGCCCGGGAACGCTCTCCTCGCGTGTTATTGGATATCAAAAAAGTATTGAAAAATTATCTTCTGGTTTATTATCCGCAAAACTTGGCCCTTGAGAACGGAAAAACGTTTTCCCTTGTGCGCATGTTTCACTTTAATGGTGAAAAGGGGTGGAGACCCATAGGATTCGCAGAGGTTTTTAAGACCAACAATGGCAAGGCGGCTATGCGGGCTACTGTGGAGCAGCATTATGCTCCGATAACCATTGCCGATAAAATCGAATATCATCCATAAATTATTTTTCCGGAGGTGTATTTATGAAACGGAACGGCTTTTATGTTCTCATGGTCATCCTTGTATTTTTTGCCTGCACGGCGGAAAAAGAGGTAAAACTTGAAATTGCTCTGCAAACCGAGCTCACTACCCACGGCTCCACCCGGGCCACTGCCTATTCGATGAGCAATAAAATCATTACCGCGGACGGGAAGAAATATGTGACCTGGCTTGACTCGGTTTCCAATATTATGATTCAATCTATTGACCTTGCCACCAATCAATGGAGCGATCCCGTTTTACTCGGCAAGGGGGTTGACAATCACAGCGGTGCCGCTCTTACTATGGACAGCGAGGGCTATATCTATGCTGTCTTCGGGCCGCATCATGGCCCCTTTCAATTCGCTCGCTCTGCAGCTCCCTATGATATAAGCCTCTGGGAACAACAACCGGAGTTTGGTCAATTTGGCACTTATCCGGGCCTGGTCTGTGATTCCGAAGATGTTCTGCATCTCACCTATCGCGGTGGACCCATGCCACGGCGGTTAATTTATCAACAGAAAAAACCGGGAAAATCATGGAGTACACCCAAAGCCCTTGTCTACGATGACGTTGGTGATACCTATACCCAGTTCGGTAATCCCATTGCCGTATCGCCTTCAGGCGTTTTGCATGTCGGTTTTCATATCTATGATCTCTATCCACCCGCGGGAAATTATGTCGGGTATCTGCAGTCTCCGGACGCCGGCACGACCTGGACAACCGCTAAAGGCGATACCGTTGATATCCCCGCAACACCGGATACGGATTGTTTTATTGAAAAAGGTAAAGAGCTCAATATGCGGGTAGGCAATCTGGTTCTGGATAACCAGGAGCGTCCCTGGCTGTCAGTTGTACATCTGGAAGAGGGCGGACGAACCAATATTCTCTATTATCTCGATAATCACCAGTGGCATGGAATCGATTTGTTGCCGCATCTACGTCAAACCATGCCGGAAAAGGTGATTCTTTATGCCACCCTGACCTTTGATGCGGCAAACCGTCTTTACGTGGCGGCAACGGTTCAGGATAGCAGCAACAGCGATTTTTGGGGTGTTCCCGGCCAGGAGGTTGTGCTCCTGTTTTCGGTCGATCAGGGTCAATCCTTTGATGTATACCGGATTTCCGAAAGCGATTCTACTGCGCCGGCCTGGCTTCCCGGCATCGAGCGTCCGTTTAGTCATCAACCCATCGGAACCCCTGCAGTTTTACATACCCGGGGTGGTCCGGGTACGGATCTGGTTACGTTTATTCCGACAAGCGTCTTTTTTACACGTCTTGATCTGAAGGAATAAATCGTTAGAGTCATTTTGCAATAATTTCCTTTTTGTCGCGTATGTCTGTATGAATCCTTGATGAGGTATTGCATGTCAAAGGTTATTTTTACCATGATCGGCAGCGGAGCGGTTCGGGTCAATGTCAATCGCGCCGGCCCTTCGCAGCTCGTACAAACAGAGGGAAACCTCATGCTTTTTGATTGCGGAAGATGTGCTGTTCATAACATCGAACGGTTTGGCTATAAGGTGCATGAGATCGGTCAGGTTTTTTTAACCCATCTTCATTTCGACCATGTTTGTGATTTGCCTTATTTTATGCTGTTGTCATGGAACAACGGACGAAAAACGCCTTTGCAGATTTACGGTCCGCCGGGACTGGAGCATTTCCTGCAGCATGCCTTATGGGAAGCCTATGAACAGGATATTGCCAGCCGTACCGGTCATGGTAAATCTCTGGACGGGCTGACCTGTGAGGTAAATGAAATCCCTGACGGAGAAATTGTCTTTGAATCCGGTGAAATCCGTATTGGCGCAATGCGAACGGAACACGGCGGCATCGATAATTTTAATTATCGACTTGACACGCCTGCGGGCAGAGTGGTGATCACCAGTGACACCCAATACAGCGACCGGTTGATTTCATTTTGTCGCGACGCAGCTTTACTGGTGTGCGAATGTTCCGGCACCAGGGCGTTTCTGGATCAGAAACCCTGGGGACACTGGCATATGACACCTGAAACGGTTGCCGAACTGGCAACCCGGGCGGGTGTTAAAAAAGTGGTGATCAAGCATCTGGTGATCGAAGATTTTTACAAAGAGACCGGTATTGCTGAAAAGATGGCCCACACCATCTCGGAGCGATTCAATGGCCGCGTCATGGTTGGCATGGACGGCATGCAAATCGTACTCGAATGAGTCATGTAAAAACCAAAAAGGAGGCGATGATGAAAACGAAAATTTTTGTACCCGGTTTGGTTTTGATACTTTTTTCTGCGTTTTCCCTGTTGGGATGCGCCGCCCATCGGTCCAAAACCGTTGCGGTTAAAAAACCGGGCGGTAATAGAGTTGTTGTGGTAAAAAAGGCACCGCCGGCCCGTCGCACGGATGTCCGGCCCGCGCGTCCTTCTGCCAGAGCGGTCTGGATTCCGGGGCACTGGAGCTGGAGCGGACGGAAATATATCTGGAAGGCAGGTCACTGGGATCGAAATCCGGCCGGAACGGTGTGGATAAGCGGAAAATGGAGCAAACGCGGCAATGGCTGGGTCTGGGTTGCCGGTTATTGGAAATAAGAATTGAACAAAAATCAGACACAATTTTTTATGGGCACCAGTCGTATCGATGTTACCCCTGCGGTGGGAACCTTTTTGAGCGGCTTTGGCAGCCGCAATAAACCATCGGATGGTGTCTATCACCCGCTGAGCGCGGTGATCAGTTTTTTGAGCGATGGTAATACCGATGTTCTCCTGGTATCGATGGAATGGCTCGGGTTTTATGACCTTACGAAACCGTTCAGAGCGGCATTGTCCACGGTAACCGGTATAGCACCGGATCGGATTTTTTTGATGGCCACTCACACGCATTGCGGTCCGGCTTTGCCGCGACCAGTGGATATACGACGGCATGACGCCATAGACGATTTGTATTTTGACAGCGTCAAGACTAAACTTTGCAAGGCGGCTGAAAAAGCCATGCAGAGCAGAAAAGCCGTGCGTCTCTTTTTTAGTCAGGGATGGTGCGGCTTTGCCGCCAGCCGGCGCAAGCCGGACGGACGCGGCGGGGTTGAATGGAAACCCACTCTGGATGCCCCGCATGATCATCGGGTTCCTGTGATCGTGGCAAAAACGATGCGCGGAAAAGTCTTTGCGGTTCTCTTTGGTTATGCCTGCCATCCCACCGGGGCGGGGGATGTTAATCAGATCGGGGGCGGATATGTCGGCTATGCCTATGATTATCTTGAAAAAGAACTCGGTGAAGCAAAAGCCGCTTTTTTCCAGGGAGGCGGCGGAGATCAGAAACCCTTTGTCCGCAATCCTGAAAGCGGTGATTTTCGCCGTTTGTCCCTTGCCGAGGTCGAAATGCTCGGTCATCGTCTCGGATTGGCGGTGATGCGGGCGATCCATTCGGAAGATGGTTTCGAAATCGTGCACCCCCTGACCGTCAAACAATCGATGATTTCCATTCCGAGCGAACAACCGGATCGGCAACGCCTGAATAAAGCCCTGCAGGATTCGCAGCCACGGGTGCGCAACTGGGCCCGGCATAATCTCGATCTTCTCGATTGTAACAAGCCTCTGAACCTTGAGCATTCATTGGAGAGTCAAAGCCTGCTTTTCGGCCGCTCGCTCGCATTTGTCGCTCTGGCCGGAGAAATTACCAGCGAGCTTGCTCTTAATATACAACACCGGCTCGAAAAACGGTTTGACCGGGTGGTGATCGCCGGATATGCCAATCATATTATCGGATATATCACCTCAAGTCGACAACACCGGGAGGGGGGATATGAGGTGGTTGATTTTGCCCGCAACTGGCTGTTAAGCGGTTCCTTTGACAGGAACAGTGAACAGAAAATCATACGGATGTTGTTAAAGGATTTGCAATTTACATAAAAAGCTTTAAATTTCAGTAAATTCAGTTCCGCTATAAAACAGAGCAGTCTCATGATCCAAGACCCCGATCTTTTTCTGCGATTTGGAATCAGCCTGGTCATTGGTTTTCTCATTGGTTTGCAGCGTGAATTTGCTTCAGGGGAAACCGACAATGAATTGGCTCTGGGAATACGGACGTTTACCCTGCTCGGATTCCTCGGTTGCGGTGCAGCTTTTATTGCCGACCTTTTAAACTCGCCCTGGCCTTTTGTCAGTATTGTTTTTATTCTCGGTATTTTTTTGGCTGTCAATTATTATCTCGAAGCATCACGGGGCAATACGGGATTGACGACCGAAGTTTCCGCCCTGCTTACGCTGATCATCGGTGCCGCCGCATACCGGCATTACCTGACCGCGGCCATCGCCATGGGGGTGACGGTAACGGTTTTGCTCTCCACCAAACTTCAGCTGCACAGATTTGTCCGGCGCATCACTCGAACCGATGTTTTTGCGACGTTAAAGTTTGCTGTTATTTCTGCCATTGTGCTGCCGATCCTGCCGAATCAAAACTTTGGCCCGCCGCCATTCAATATTTTTAATCCTTTCCAGATATGGTTGCTGGTGGTTTTTATTTCCGGTATTAGTTTTGTCGGTTACATCCTGATCAAAAGCATCGGCGCCAGACGCGGAATCGGATTGACCGGTTTTTTAGGCGGGCTGGCGTCGAGCACGGCAGTGACGCTGAGCTTCACGCAGCGCAGCAAAACAAACGCTGCGCTGTCGAGGTCATTTGCTCTCGCTATTCTGATCGCCTGGACGGTTATGTTTGCCCGCGTCATTATCGAGGTGGCTGTCGTCAACCCTGAACTGCTGCGTCTGATATGGATTCCCATGGTGGCAGCCATTATTGCCGGTCTGGTTTACTGCCTCTATCTTTACCGGCGCCGGCAACCCGACCATGAGAAAGAAGAGGTCAGCTTTTCCAATCCCTTTGAATTGGGACCGGCCATCCAGTTTGGTTTGCTTTTTGCAGTCATTCTCTTTGTCGCCAAAGTTGCCCAGGTTTATCTCGGTGATACCGGGTTGTACCTTTCCAGTATTGCCTCCGGTTTGGCGGATGTGGATGCAATCACCCTGTCGGTGGCGCAATTGAGCAAAAGCGGATTAAACGGGGTCGAATTACCCGTAGCCGCCCGCGCCATTGTTCTGGCTGCTGTTTCCAATACCTTTATCAAAGGCGGTCTGGTGATTTGTATGGGGGAAAAGGAATTGCGTAAAGCCATTTTACCCGGATACCTGCTGATGATGGGGGTCAGTGTGGTTGTGGTGATGTTGGTTTGAGGGCAAATGCATTTATTTAATATTTAGTTCAGGACACTCTTGTTCAAAACAGACTTTAGAAAAATAAAGATCAACGCAAAGAACGCAGAAAAATCGCAGAGGTCGCGAAGAAAAAACAATACTAAACGACCAGGCTGGTTACGCTGGTTTGATAGTATCCTTCCGACTCATTTGAATCCTCTGATTGTTTTGCAATCGCCGTAACGGAATTAAACCAGCAAGCGCAGACAAAGGGCTCGATAAATGACGGGATTTTGAACCATGCAAACAAGACGCAAAGTCATTACGGAAAGCATCATCACTTTTTCATTTTTTCTTCTGATCGGTGTTTTGTTATGGCAATCGAATGGTCATATTTTCTTTCTTTTTAATTTTATTTATATCGGCATTGCCGCTTCTGCCGGTGAGTTGTTGTTCGGCTTGCTCCCCCGGGAGAAAAAAATATGGGGAAGAAAGCTGAGTCAGGTGTTAATCGGACTTTACATGTTGGGGGTATTGGGCTTTCTCGGGCGTGAGAACATGCAGCTCGAGGGGTTCTTTTTCTATTTGTTGGCCGGAATTTTTTCCGGACCGGTGTTGCATTATTTAATTGCCAAAATCGGGGGTGTCTTTTTATTCGGCCGCGGTTGGTGCGGCTGGGCCTGCTGGACAACCATGGTTGTCGATTTTTTACCGTGGATGAAGCCGGCAAAAGGAAGATTGCACTATTGGGGCCTTTTTCGTTATTTTCATTTTTTCGCATCCATGATATTGGTGCTTGTCTTCTGGTATGGCTATCGGATGCATGATTTTTACCAACAATCCCTTGTGGAGCTCAACTGGCTGATCATCGGCAATGTATTCTATTTTTCCATCGCAATTCTTCTTGCTGCTGCTTTGAAGGATAACCGCGCATTTTGCAAGTATGTATGTCCCATTCCGGTATTGATGAAACCGGGATCCCGATTCTCTATCTGGAAAATGGAGATCGATGCGGACAAATGCACGGACTGTCGTCTTTGTGAGAAAAATTGTCCGATGAATATCAGGCTTTTGAGCTATATGCGAAAAGGGCAACGTATCCTGTCCACGGAATGCATCGCCTGTCAGCAATGCGCCAACATCTGCCCGGAACAGGCGATTCAATATAGCAAGAAATACGATGCCGGGTTTCAGGAGTACCTGAATTTCAGCGATAAAAAAAAGAGCAGCAGCGTCTCGAAAAAATAGAATCTTCCCCATAGCAATAAAAAAAGGCCGGACCCGACCTGTACCGCTATCTTTTTTTTATAGCGTTGTCATAACTCATTATTTTTGCTCTTCGGTATCATTATTCACCTCGGGGCTGTGTGATAATCTGAACTTTTTTATCAGCAGAAATTAACCAGAAAAATCACTCATCATCCGACTTTTGAAAAGCACGAAAAAGAGGAAAGAGCGATGGAACCT
>WJMF01000161.1 GCA_014728085.1 Candidatus Zhuqueibacterota bacterium | reverse complement strand
ATCCTCAATAATGCCACCCTCATCATCGATACGCGCAATGTCTACAAGGATCACAACGATAAAAAGATCATCAAGGCGTAAAAAACAATAAACCGCCAAAATCACTGGAAAAGGCAGATAAAAAAATAAAGCCCGTTACTCGTTCCAACGCTACTCGTTCCAACGCTCCGCGTTGGAATGCCGTCCGGACGCTCTGCGTCCAGTCAACCGCGAATCGCAAAGAGAAAGGTTTTAATGCATTGTTTTTATTTTATTTGTTAGTTTCCCTTCGCGGACTTGGCGGTTAGCATCTCGTTCCAATGATCTGCGTTGGAGACGAAAAAAGAAAAACTGAATAATTGATCTCTATGAACAAAACGTTTATCTATAAAAAACTCTTTCCGGCTCTGACCTTGCTTTGTGTTGCCGTTATCTACCGGCTGACGCTGGCGCCGGATGTGTTGATGGGAGACGGCGGGCGCTTTCAGATTCTCGCCGGGGTCGGCGGTATCGCGCATCCGCCGGGCTATGCGCTCTATACGCTGACGGTTTACGCCTTTACGCGGGTTTGTTTTGCCGATCCCGCCTTTTGTGCCAATCTCTTTTCCGCTGTCGCCGCTCTGGCGTCGCTGGCCGTACTCTATGTTTTGCTCAGACGTCTGAATATTCATTATATCATCCGCATCATCGCTCTGTTGACGCTGGCCTTTTCCGCCCTTTTCTGGCTTTTGAGCATACGCGCAGAGGTTTATACGTTTTATCTCTTCTTCGTCGCTGCAGCGCTTTACCTGTCGTTGATCGCTTTTGACCGCTTTTCCGTTGCTGCTGCTTCCGCAGCCCTTTTTTTCTGGGGTGTGGCGGTCAGCGGCCGTCCGTTATTTTTACCGGTCGTCGTTGTCTTTATTCTCATCCTTTGGCATCAGCGACGTTACTTTCAAAAGCGTTATCTCTTTCTCCTCGGCGGTATCCTCTTTTTGCTGCCCATGGTCTTAAAAATTTTCTATCTCGGCTTTGTCGATTTTTATAGTTTCGGCTATAACTATATCGAACAATATAACGCCGAATTCGCCATATTGCCGGAAGCGGATAACCTGAACCACCTGTTGCAGCGCATGAGCTGGCTGGTCTCGGGATCGCAGTTTCAATCCCGAATTTATGTCGATGTTGCCAACATGAAAACAGCGGTAACCGAACTGGCGCGGCTCTTCTTTAAAGCCAATCTGACCATCGTTGCCCTGCCGCCGGCGGCAGCGGGCGGATGGCGATTGTATAAGCGCAAGCCCCGGTTTTTTATTTTGCTGGCCCTGACCATTGGATGCAATTTGCTCTATTTTTTTATGACCCATGCCGGCGACCGCATTACCTTTCTGCTGCCCACCTTGCTGGTGCTGACTATCGCCTTTGCCGCCGGCATGGAAGGCGTGCGGGAATGGAAGTACAAGGCGGTGGCCGCGTTTGCCCTTTTGCCGCTGTTTCTGCTTTTGCACAACTATGCCAATACCGACCGTTCGAATCTGACGCTTTACCGCGATTTTGTCGTTGATTTTGGCCGGCAGGCGCCGACGCATGCGTCTCTATTTTGTCCCTGGCCGGTTTCAACCGCGCTGATTTATGCCCAGCTGATCGAGAATTGCCACTCCGATGTGCGTATTATTCCCATCCATAAAAGTGAAATCGAAACCTATATGAATCGCTACGATTTTCAGGCGCCATTTTATAAACTTGAGGTGGATGACAAGCTGAACAGCTCCTTTTTGCGGCTGAAAAGTGCCGGTGGTAACAACAGGTGAGTAACAAAAGGCGGGAATTTGCCCGGATATAAAAAAAGCCTCCCCGCTGCATATATTTTACATATTTATTTGGTTAAATGAATACAAAAAATAACAGTCGGGGAGGCTATTGGCTCTACTTAAATATATGCCCAAAGGCGTTTTAAACCAAGAACTTTTTTCAAAATCGTACCAAAAAAGGTATCAGTCATTATCCCTGAAAAATACATCACAACCGGCTATAGATTGTTCTTACCGAAATCCTGCCTGAACCTGAACCCTGTAATTTCGCAATAGCGGACAGGGAAGAGAAGCAAAACCGAAACGGATGTTCACATGTCAAAAAATTTCGTACTGATCGGCGCCGCCGGCTATATAGCACCGCGCCATATGAAAGCCATAAAGGATAGCGGCAACAAACTGGTCGCGGCAGTGGATCCGCACGATTCCGTCGGTATCCTCGACCGCTATTTTTACGACGTTGATTTTTTCAAGGAATTCGAGCGTTTCGACCGCCATGTCGAAAAACTCAATCGCTCCGATCCGCAGAACCGGGTGCATTACGTCTCCATTTGTTCACCGAATTATTTGCACGATGCCCACATCCGTTTCGCCCTGCGCGTCGGCGCTGACGCCATTTGCGAAAAACCGCTGGTGCTCAATCCCTGGAACCTCGAAGCCCTGCAGGAGCTGGAAGAAGAGAGTGGTAACAGCGTTTATACGGTATTACAGCTGCGCCTGCATCCGGATATCGTGGCGCTGAAAAAGCGCATCGAGTCGGAAAAAAGCGATAAAAAGCACAAAATCGACCTCGCCTATATCACCTCGCGCGGCAAGTGGTACCATTTTTCCTGGAAAGGCGATCAGGCCCGCTCCGGCGGCGTCGCCACCAATATCGGTATCCATTTTTTCGACATGCTGATCTGGATATTCGGCAGCGTTAAAGAAGTCGACGTGGAATACTCGAGTTTCAACAAAATCAAGGGGCGCCTCGAGCTCGAACGCGCCTCGGTAGAGTGGTTTTTGTCCCTCGACCGCGCTGATCTGCCACCGCAATCGATCGCAACCGGCAAACCGACCTTTCGCTCCATTCGAGTGGACGGGGAAGAGATTGAATTTTCCGGCGGCTTTACCGACCTGCATAACCGGGTCTATGAAGATATCCTCGCCGGCAACGGATTCGGCATTCCGGCCTGCCGGCCGTCGATCCAGCTGGTGCACGACATCCGCCATTGCAAAACCGAAAGCCGGAAATTTCACCAGTGGCAACCGTTTCTGAATCGCTAAGACTTTGCTCGCACAAAGCCACAGAGACACAAAGAAGAGACAGATGTCAGAAGTCAGTGGCGCCAGGCGAAGCCTGGGGCATTGGGATAGAAGGTTCATTCTCGTTCCAACGCTCTGCGTTGGAATGCCGTCCGGACGCTCTGCGTCCAGTCAACCGCGAATCGCGAAGAGAAATGTTTTAATGCATTGTTTTTATTTGATTTATTAGTTTCCCTTCGCGAACTTGGCGGTTCGTTATTTTTTTCCAGACCCTCTTGATATAAAATTTTTCGATTTCACACACACTTTCGTCGCTGGAATGCCGTCCGGACGCTTTGCGACCAGTCATCCGTAAAGAGCGTTTTTAAAAATGCTAAAATCCAACATCTGGAAACTGTACCTCATTCAGGCGCTGCGCTGGTTTATGGTGGTTATGCCGGTTATTGTGCTCTTTTTTCAGGAAAACGGCCTGTCGATGACCGATATTCTGGTGCTGCAGGCGCTCTTTTCGATTGCGATCATCTTTTTTGAAATCCCTTCAGGTTACTTTTCCGATGTGATCGGCAGAAAAAAAACGTTGGTGCTCGGCTCTGTGCTTGGATTTATCGGCTTTTTAATCTATGTGCTATCCTTTGGGTTCACCGGATTTCTCATTGCAGAGTTGACGCTGGGACTCGGGGCGAGCATGATATCGGGTACGGATTCCGCTATTCTTTATGATACCCTGATTCAACTCGACCGGCAAAACGAATACGCCAAAATAGAAGGCCGTCTGTTGTCGGTGGCGAATTTTTCCGAAGCGATTGCCGCCGTCATCGGCGGCTTTGTCGCGGTCATCAGTTTGAGAACCCCTTTTTATATCGAAACCATGGTTATGTTTTTTACCATACCCCTTGCTTTTAGCCTCATCGAACCGCAACGCCACCGTTATGAGAACAAAGAGGGGGCATTTAAAGGTATTCTCAAAATCGTCGGTTATTCCATGCACCACAACCGCGAGGTCAAGTGGCTGATCCTCTATTCCGGATTTGTCGGTGCATCCACGCTGACCATGGTCTGGTTTATTCAGCCCTATTTTAAACATGTCGGCCTGCCCCTGGCCTGGTTCGGTGTCGCCTGGGGGATTTTGAATGTCTCTGTCGGGATTTTTTCCATTTATGCCTATAAATTCGAGCTGGCCGTCGGCCGCAAAAAAGCATTGATTTCATTAATATTTATATCCTTTGCAGGCTATGTTCTGCTGGCTCTGTTCCACAGCCTGTGGGCTATTATCTTTTTTCTCTTGTTCTACTTTGTCCGCGGCATCAATGGTCCCGTATTAAAGGATTACGTAAACCGCCTGATCACTTCCGATATGCGGGCAACGGTCTTGTCGGTCAAGAGTCTCATCGGCAGGGTCGTGTTTGCCGTCGTTGGTCCGTTTATCGGATATATCAAAGACCTCTATACATTCAAGGTTGCCTTTATAACGTCGGGCAGCCTCTTCGTTTGCTTTGGTGTGGTTTCTTTGTTCTTTTTGCAGCGGAACCGGGCATTGTGATCGGATTTTTGAAAATATGCTCCGATGACTCGCACAAAGCCACAGAGCCGCAAAGGAGAGACAGAGACCGGATTGAAGAATAAATACTGTTTTTTCATTGGGGTTGTATCAAAAGTATCAATAGTACTATTTTTAGGTTTCTAAAGGATTAAAAACCGCCGAGCTTGCTATATTATAAATAGTTTTGAGTTTTAAAATAAAAAAAAGCTATACTCCCTGAAAAAAATTAAACTCGTTCCAACGCTCTGCGTTGGAACGAGAGATCAGAGATAATAACGAGATAAAAAAACGGTAAAAATTCCAGCCATAAATGTCAATTTAACAACCAAAAACAGGAGAGATTAACGGATTACCGCTCATGATATGGTAACAACAGGAAACGATTTTGCGTCATCTTAATTTTTAAATGGAACAGGGGTAAACGGGGAAAGGAAACCGGTTATGAGAAAACAAAGACACTTGTTATGGGGACTGATTTTATCACTATTTCTGTGCGGTTTTGTTTATGGCTCTGACATCAAATCCGGGCAAAAAAGCGCGGTCTTTAGCCGCGATGCGGCTGCACGCGACTCTACCTTTCGCGCCAGGATGCCGGCCATTCTGGCAGCCGGCGATACGGTCTATTGCTTTGGCAACAATTGGAGCTACAGCACCATCGGACTCGATTATGATCCCGATTCCTCCAAATTCTGGTACGCGCACGAGTCCCAGTCGAGCACTTCCAGGCCAACCATTTATCTCGCCGACAGCTCCGGTATCTCCTATACCAACTTTGCGCTGTCGGAGAGAAATCCGGGCTGGCCGTGGCAGCTCGACAACCGTACCGGTATCGATGTGATGCCCAATGGCAACATGCTTTTGCCCGACTATAACGGCGATCTCTCCTATGCCGACGATAATATCGTCGAGATCGATCAAACGGGAACGATCCTCAACGCCTGGGAAATGGATGATGAAGTGGGCAGCAACGATTGCGTCGATAACAACGAAATCGACAGCATTATCGATGTTGCAGTGATTTCCGCTAACGACGATACCATTCACGCCTTTGCTACCGCTGCCTATGACGATAACGTCCTTTACGAGATCAAACTGATCCGTACCGGCGTCTTGTGGACCCCCAATAGCTGGATTATGGTTCGCAGCGATACGCTGGATAATCTCTCTGCTCTCACAACAGGTGAGGAGGATATACTGGCTATCGACATCCTCAGCGACACCCTCGTCACCTCCAACTGGGATAATACGCTGCTGGGCTATTATGACCTCAATTTGAATTTAATCGATACCCTGCTGACCACAACCGTAAAAAGCGGTGGTTACAACTCGGGCGTCTGTTTTATGGAGGAAACCAACCCCTTGCTGGTGGCGACCACCGATTTTTCATCGGATTCTACCCGTGTTTCCGAATCGTTGCCGATTTTCACATCACCGCCGGTAATCGATGACATTGCCGATCAGAGCGGCTATGTCAATACCGTTATCGGGCCGGTTTCGTTCACCGTTGAAGATCATAATACCGATCCGGCGGATTTGACCCTCAGCGCCATATCCGGCAATCAAACCCTGGTGCCGGATGCAAACATCAGCCTTGGCGGCAGCGGCAGCGATCGAACCATTACCATCACCCCGGCAGCGGACCAAAGCGGCAGCGCCGTCATCACGGTTACCGTGACCGATGATGATAATATGACCGCTTCTGATCAGTTGGAGGTGACCATTATCCCGGTGGGCTCGACCCTCTACGTCGACAGCGATACCGGTGTAGACGATCCCGGGCGGATCGGCACACAGGGACAACCCTTTGCCACCATCGGCTATGCTGTCGGCCGCGCCACCGCCAACGATACCATCGATGCAACCGGCACCTTTACCGCCGGGGGCGTCAGCGGCGACGGTATCGTTATCGATAAAAATCTGACCATCCGCGGTCAGGGCGCCGATCAGACCATCGTAGAGGGACACGCAACGGACGCCTCCAGCGCCGATCGACGCTGCTTTACCATCTCCTCCGGCACCAGCGTTACTCTGAAAGAGATGACCCTGCGTCACGGCAATGCCAACGGCGGCGGCGCTATCAAACACAGCGGCGACGATCTGTTACTGGAACGGTGCGTAATAACAGACAACGTCAGCAGCGGCTCTTCACCGCTTTATGTCGGCGGTGGCATTTACAGCACCGGAGCCCTGACCCTGAACAGCTGTACGGTCAGCGGTAATTCGAGTCTCGGTAAGGGCGGCGGCATTTACACAACCGCAGATATGGATATGGAAAAATCAACGATTTCCGCCAACTCGGCCGGCGGCAGCGGCGGCGGTATCTGTTTTTATGTCGATTCCGGCTATCCCGTCATGAACGTGACCAATAGCACCATTTCCGGCAATTCCACCAGCTCCGCCAACGGCGGCGGATTCAGCCTCGAGGGCAATCAGAACGCGGATGTCAATCTCACCAATGTCACCATCGCCGACAATAGTTGCAGCGGCGCCGTTTTCGGTGAAGGGATTTACGCCTCCAACAGCGGCACTCTCAATCTGTCCCTGGTGAACTGTATTTTCGATAACGGCACCACCAGCAATTACGCAAGTCCCAGTGGAACCACCAACCTGAGCCGCTCTTTCACCCTTTGCCGTGATTCTTCGATGCCGATCACCACTGTCGATAATATCAACGGCAGCGATCCGCTGCTTCAGGCTCTTGCCGACAACAATGGCGATACCCGGACCCATGCGCTCTCCGCCAACAGTCCGGCAGTAGATGCAGGAACCTATAAAGGTGTGCCCAGCGAAGACCAGCGCGGTGAATTTCGACCTCAGGGTATGGGGTACGATATGGGCGCCTATGAACGAACGCCGCAAACCTTTTTTGTCAATTCCGTCACCGGTGTCGATGACAGCGACCAGAGTGGTTCGATATTGGCACCCTGGGCCACTATTATGTATGCCATCAATCGCAGCGAGGTCGGCGCCGGTGATATCATCAATACCACCGGTACCTTTACCGCTGACGGCGTCAGCAGCGCCGGTATCGTGGTCGATAAATCGCTCACCATCAGCGGACAGGTCGGCCTGCCGACGATTGTACAGGGCAATCCTGTCAGCGCCGATCTCTCCGATCGCCGTTGCTTTACCATTAATGCCGGTAAAACCGTTACCCTGATGAACATGGTTATTCGCTACGGCAATGCCGGTAGTAACGATGGCGGCGGTATTTATAACAGCGGTATTTTAAATGTGGTCAACTGCAGCGTGCAGAACAACAAGGCGGCCAACGGCGGCGGTATCTATTCAGACGGCCAGCTGCGGGTGGCCCAGTCGACAGTTTCGGGCAACAGCAGTACGGCGGATGGCGGTGGCGTTTATGCCTATACATCGGATCCCGCCGGCATCGGCGGAGGTTTTGGCCTGGCGCCGTTTCAAAACCTTTCCCTGCTCAACTGTACCCTTTCCGGCAACAGCACTGACCTTGCTTCCGGTAACGGCGGGGGTATCGTTCTGCATGCCGAGAGCGTTTCTCTGCCGACCAAACTGCTGGCCGATGTCACCAATGTCACCATAGCCAATAATATCTGTGGAACCACCGGTGACGGTGCCGGTATCTATCAGCTGGCCGAAACCGCGGGATCAGATTCGGCGGTAACCGAATTGCGCATCAAAAATTCGATTCTATCCGGCGGAACCAGCAAAAACTATAGCGCCGTGCAGAGCGGATCACCGTCCGCGCTCGTTTTGGCCCGTTCCTATACGCTCTGTCGCGATAACAGCATGAATATTGCCGGGGAAGGCAACCTCAACAATACCGACCCGCTTTTGAGCGCCCTCGCCGATAACGGCGGTGACACCCAAACCCATGCTATTTCAAAAAGCAGTCCGGCCAACAATGCCGGGACAGGGAATTCCATCTGGCACCTGACCGACCAGCGCGGCCTGCCCCTTATCGGGGCCCCGGATATGGGGTCGTACGAAGTGCAAAGTCAGGGGGTCAAGCTGGGATTGAATTTGTTGCTGCAGGGTCCCTATGACGCTGACGGCGACACCATGCAAACCCTGTTGCAGCAGAGTGCTCTGATTCCACTGACATCCCCTTACAGCGAAGATCCGGTCACGCTGACGCAACTGCCTGCAGCTGATTTGGTGGACTGGATATTGGTACAGCTTTTGTCAGCCGACGGCAGCTCGGTGGCAGCCGTCCAGAGTGCCTTTTTAACCAGGGACGGAACTGTGGTTTCGACCGCCGGTGCCGATAGTCTTGAATTCGAAGGCCTCGGTAATGATGCCTATATTATCCAGGTCAAACATCGCAATCACCTGCAGGCGCAAAGCGCCAGTGCGGTGCTGCTGGTGTTTGAATATCGGGTGAATTACGATTTTACCGCAGAAAACTCAACCGCCGGCAAGAACAATCTGGTCGAGCTGGAAACCGGCGTTTGGGGGTTGCCGGCCGGCGATGCCGATCAGGACGGCGCCATAACCAGTCCGGATTATGTGATCTGGTACAATCAGAATGAAGAGGGTGACAGCGGTTATGTCACCGGCGATTTTCAGCTAAACGGCACTCTGGATAAAGCCGATTACAGCTTTTGGAAAGAAAACAGTTCGCTGGGGCTTTTGTTTCAGGCGCTGAATTGAAAAAGCGTGGGAATGTGGGAACGTGAGAACGTGAGAACGTGGGAACGTTAAAACGTGAGAACGTGAGAACGAGAAAAACGAGAAAAACGAGAAAACGAGAAAACGAGAAAAAACATGAAAACCTGCAAATCCCCAACTCTGTTTATCCTGGCCATGATTGCGAGTATTCTTGTTTTTCTATTCTGTCGTCCGCCGCAGGCAGAGGTTAAAGCCACCGTATACCGGGGCATCTGTGATGCCTCGGCCGCTGTGGCGGTGGATGCAAATCATTTTGTCGTTGCCAATGACGAGGACAATATCCTGCGGTTCTACCGCAGCGGCAAAAGCGATTTTCCGCTCGATACCTATAATCTCAATCCTTATCTACAACCCGACACCGACCACCCGGAAGCCGATATCGAAGCCGCCGCCCGTCTGGGAGGGCAGGTTTACTGGATCACCTCGCACGGCACAAACAAAAAGGGCAAATACCGCAGCAGCCGCCACCGCTTTTTTGCCACCCGGATCAGGCTCGAAAACGCAGCCATAACGGTTACCCCGGTGGGTAAACCTTATGCTGAACTGGTCAACGATCTGGCCGGTGTGCCGTCGTTGAACGATGTGAATATCAAAAAAGCGGCAACCAGGCGTCCCACCGATGACGGCGGTCTAAATATCGAAGGTCTTTGTGCCACGCCGGACAGCATTTTGCTGATCGGGTTCCGCAGCCCGGTTCCTGCCGGCAAAGCCCTGCTGCTGCCGCTTGAAAATCCGTTTCAGGTTTTGCACGGCGAATCGCCGCGTTTCGGCAAGGCCATCCGCCTCGACCTCGGCGGACTCGGTATCCGCAGCATCGATTATATGGTTGCAAGGAAAACCTATCTCATTGTTGCCGGACCCCGGAACGGCACGGGGGCGTTCAAGTTGTACCAGTGGTCGGGCAAGCCGGAACAGGCTGCGGCATGGATCACGAATATTGATGACGCCTGTAAACCCGAAGCCATGATCCTGTGCGCCGGCGAAAAGGACAATATTCAGCTTCTCAGCGATGACGGCAGTCAGGAGGTGGGAGGCAGAGAATGCAAAAAAGCAGAACCGGAAAACCAGCGTTTTCGCGGATTTTGGATAACCTTATAAAAACGTGGAAACGTGGGAACGTGGGAATGTGAAAAAGACAGCGACCAGATGCTCGAAATAGTCGGGTTCTGACTTCTGACCGCTGATCTCTGTCTTATTATGCGAGACAAACAAACCAACCATATAAAAACAATATAATGCCAATCAGTGAAAGTTTTCCCAATCGTCTTGGTACTGCGGCGATGCAGAGCGATGAATCGCTGGTGATTCGATCCAAATCGCCGATGCGCATCAGTTTTGCCGGCGGCGGCACCGATTTGCCGCACTGGTTTGAGGCGCACGGCGGCGCCGTGCTCTCCAGCACCATCAACCGCTATGCCTACGTCACCCTTTATCCGCGGCAGGACAATCTGGTGCAGATCAATTCGTACGATCTTGGCTATTCGGTCAAATACGGCATCGACGAAAAGCCCTCTTACGATGGCGTCCTCGACCTCGCCAAGGCGGCGATTCTGCGCCTCAACATAAAACAGGGTCTGGACATGGACGTGCGTTCCGACGCCCCGCCCGGCAGCGGCCTCGGCGGCTCCTCGGCCATGACCTCGGCGGTCATCGGCGCCCTGGCCAATTTTACCCGGCAGAACCTGAGCTGTTACGACCTCGCCGAGCTCAACTGGAGCATCGAACGCGTCGATCTCGGCATCAAGGGCGGCAAGCAGGACCAGTACGCCACCACATTCGGCGGCTTTAATCACATGGAATTTTTAAAGGACCGCGTTATCCTCAATCCCCTGCGCATCGACCGCACCATTCTCAACGACCTCGAGGCACATTTGTTGTTGTGCTACACCGGCCGCGTCCGCGCCGATCTCGGTCTTATCGACAAACAGATCGATTATTACCACCAGGGCCGCCAGACCACCATCAAGGGCATGCACCGTCTCATGCAGCTGGTCTTTGAAATGAAAGAAGCCCTGCTCAAGGGTGAGCTCGACACTCTGGGCTTGCTGTTGCACGAGGCTTATGAGAACAAATTACGCATGAACCCGGACATCCACCAGGGAACCCGCGCCGTGGCGCTCTACGAAACCGCGCGCCAACACGGCGCCCTCGGCGGCAAACTCCTCGGCGCCGGCGGCGGCGGCTATCTGCTGCTCTACTGCCAAAGCCGCAAACAACACAAAATACGCACCGCCCTCGAAGAAATGGGCGGCCAGTTTACCGATTTTAGCTTTGAAGGATTGGGATTGCAGACGTGGCGGAGTAAAGCGAAATGAGATATTGCCTTAATTATGTTTTATTATAATTTCAATTTTTTTGTTGAATCACGGCAAATACTGTTAAGCCATAATATTAAGCTGGAGTACATATATTGTTTCGTTTCTTTATTATAATTATTATCCTCATAACTTATTTGAGTTGTAGTAAATCCCCTACTGAACCTGAAAAAAAAGTAATAACAGGTACTGTATATTTAGAGGGGAAAACAAATCATAGTGGTGTAAAAATAGGAATATATCGCCATATTGATAAAAATGACACCTTGCAATCCTTCCAAGAAGAATATCCCTCAGTAGGTTCTGATCGGATTAAAGATATTGGTTTTGATCATCGTAGTGCTAAAGAATTGAAATATACATTAACAAACAGGAATGGTTCATTTATCTTGGATTTTGCCTATGAAAAGAATATTATTCTTGTAATAGAAAAAGAAAAATTTGGATGGAGATATTATAATTTGGATAATAAACATGAACATAATATTTATTGTACACTTAAAAAAACGCAAGTATTAACGGCGGAAATTCTTAAGGGAAATGCTATAGATAAGTCACGATTTTATAGAATAGATAATGATATTGAAATTTCGAACGCTAATGTTGAAATTGATTCCGGAACGATTTTTATGTTTAAGGCTAATACTAGTTTGACCTTTAAAAATTGTACAATTGCAGCAAATGGTACTAGGTCTGTACCTATCAGATTCTTATCTGATGAGTTCGT
>WJMF01000160.1 GCA_014728085.1 Candidatus Zhuqueibacterota bacterium | reverse complement strand
GCGAAGTTGTTGCCATACCTCTATCCCCTGTTTCAGATCATCTTCATGAACAAACCGCCAAAATTCCGCGCCCAACAGTTCCTTTTCACTTTTCCCCAACAATTTACTGCATGAAGGGCTTGTATAATTAAATCTACCGTTCATATCAATCCGGGCGACAACCTCCAGTTGATGCTCTACCAGAAATCTGTATTTTTCTCTGCGTTCTATCAGTTCAGCCTGGATTCTGTTCTTTTCATTAATTTCATTCTGTAGTTTAAGGTTAATCCGGGATAATTCTTCAGTACGCGCTTTGACCAATTCTTCGAGATGGCGTCTGTAATTTTCCAGTTCCGTTTGCTGATTTTTCATCTCTGTAATATCATAAATAATCAAAAGGGCTTCATTGCTGTTCCCTTTTTCGATAGGTTGTATGGTCGTGTTGAACCAATATTCTTTTCCCTGCAATTCGGAAACATTTTCATATTGCACATTCTGACCTTCATCGATAACACTCTGAATGACATGAACATGCTTCCCGGCATAATAGGGGGAAAAAATATCAAACAAGGAGCGGCCGACTGTTTCCGTGACCTTTAAGCCAAGACGGTCAGCACCGTATTGATTTATAAAGGTAATCTTTCCATCCCGGTCTATCGTGGTAATAATCTCATTTGCCATTTCCACCAATTTGCGATACTTTTCCTCGCTCTCCTTCAGGGCACTGTCTGCCCGGCGGCGTTTGTGAATTTCCTTTTCAAGCTTTTCATTCCAGAGTTGCAGTTGCTGGGTGCGCTTTTCGATCTTGACTTTTAGATTTTTTCGGGCCTTGACCAATTGTTTCTGCAATTTAATCTTGTCGGTCAAGTCCAGAAACGTGGCGAGCAAGGCTTGGCTGCCCCGATATGTGACAAGTTGAACGCTGATGCGGATATACTTTTTCGATCCCGTTTTGGTGATCATCTCCGTATCATAGGTATTCGGCAGATTCTCACCGTTTAAGCGGGCCTGTGCATTTTCATACAGTTTTTTGTTGATCCTGGACCGCAAAAAATCTTTGGGAATGGGAGAGGGTTCGTATATCCGTGAATAGCCCAGCAAATCTTCAGCAGCATCATTGAGACAAAAAATGGTGTTGGTACTGTATATCATCAGGGGCAGGGAAAAAGAGCGTAAAATCCGGAAAAAATCGCGTCCGACCTGCATCTCCTTTTCACGGTCGCAATGGCTCCTGAAAGGTATGCAAAAATAAAGTACAAAAAGTTCCCCCTGCTGAATTCGACCACCGCTGATTTGCAGGACATCGGAAGAGGCGAGAATTTTTGAAGAATAACCACAAAACGACTCTGCTGTTTCGCTAAACAAGCCTTTTAAATCAATCTCGATATAACTGTTGATATTTTTCAGTGCTTTATCTTTTTTCCCACCTTGTGTCCCGGCCAACTGATTAAATCCCTCATTGGCCAGATGGATTTTTCCATCTTTGTCGACAATACAAACAGGTATGGGACTCTTGAAAATGAGCTCCATACCATCGAGTGGAGTATTCAGCATAGACGCTCCGTCCCGGTTACAATAATTTTTTAAATATACAACAGAAAGAGGCAATAAGCAAGGAATTGGGGTCGGCCGGTAAAATCACAATAATATTGACATAGCCGGTCATGGATAAAAAAATGCTGCCGCCGAGGAGAAAAACACATTAGTTCATATTTCGCACCGGACAAATTTCACCGGCATGCTGGAAATTGCAGTCATCCCACGCAGAACACCACTGGCCACAGATATGGGCATTTTTCATATTCTTTTCAGTATCCATCCGGGTAACTGTCGACAGGTCCACAGGAATGATCTGACTTTTTTTGTGCAGTTTTTCCGCGATAGCGGTGATATCGTCAAAGGCCGGTGTTACGGGATTGATCAATCGGGCGATATTTTGTGTTTTCATCGCCTCTTTAACCCCGTCATCTTCCTTGATACCGCCCATAACCGGAATATCGATGCCCATAAGGTCCTTAAAATATTTCGATAACAGGCGGCCGGGGTGAGCTTGCTCTACTTTGCTCATGCGGTTCAAGACCACGGTCATGTTCATGCTGGTCAAAGCGCGCCGGATCATATTGTCCGCCGGCAGGCCTTTTGCCTCCAGGTAGGTAATGGTGTGCCGAAGCAGAGGCTGCTTTTTATTCAAATCCAATCCGACCTCATCGTCATTGCGGCCCAGGCTTTTTACAGCGGTATCGATTTTGCGCTTGAATACAGACTTTGCAAAGGATATCGTACTTTGCAACGCTGTCGGCTCGTCCTGGGTCACCAGAATGTTGTTGTCTGCAGTGATGAAATAATCCAGCGTATCGGATTCCGTTTCCGGGCCCATATCCATTAACACCACATCAACATTCAGGCTTCGCAGCGCCTGCACCAGCTTGACTTTGTTGTAGAGGGAAACATGACGGGACTGCTCCAGTGAGGTGGACCCCGGAATAACCCAAAGGTTTTTAAACGCCGTCGCCCTTGCGGCTTTGGACAGCGGCAGGCTGGTGGTAACCGCCTTCCAAAAGGAAGGATATTTGTAAGAAAGCTTGAAAATCTCGCGTTGATTGGGACCAAAAAAATCAAAATCGACAATAACGGTTTTAATACCCTTTGCAGCCAACGCCATTCCCAGAGCTGCGCTACAAAAAGATTTACCCACACCGCCTTTGCCCCCTCCTATGGCCCATAATTTGGCGCGCTGCAGATGGCCGTTGTTGCGAATAAACGGCTGCAAGCTCTGCAGACGGCCGGCAAGAATACGATTGTTATTGCGAAAAAGGATGTCCCGGGGATATACCAACCCCTGAATTCCCCATAATGCCAGCGCGTGATTGGTTAATGGCCCCAGTTTTTGCCCCTCATTTTCGATCACCCAGTATTGCGATGTCATAAGGTGCCCTCGATTGATACAGTGTTCTAAAGAGACGCATTCACAATAAATACGTTTTTTGTAAAAACGCTCTTATTTTAATAAAAACAAATATGCCCAAATTTGTACCTAAAGCGGCTGCTTGTTGACAAGACAGCAACACAGTAAATGCAAACTTGATACCAAAAACCGGTTGTCTGGAAATAAATAGAAAGGTTTCAGGAAGGAAAACTAGAGAGGATACTGCACCAATTTGTTCAAAAGCGGAATAACCTTATCGGCTTCTCCGTGTTTGGCAATATCGATGAGGTGATTGAGGTCGTGCGATGATATACAGCCTGGATTTTTTAGTCCATTCGATAACTTTAATATTTTTGGATGAACGGTCTTTTGCGGCAGCTCGTGCTCCGCCCACAATTGTTCATGTAACTTTTCACCCGGTCTCAGACCGACAATTCGAATCTTGATATCCTTTTCCGGCTCAAAACCGGACAAGGCGATCAAGTGCCGCGCCATATCGTAAATTTTGATCGGCTCGCCCATATCGAGAATAAAAACCTCGCCACCCTCGCCGATAACCCCGGCGTGTAGCACGAGTTCCACCGCTTCGGGAATGGTCATAAAAAAACGGCTGACCTCCCTGCTGGTGATGGTAATCGGGCCCCCGTTGCGAATTTGCTGCTGAAAAAGGGGAATCACCGACCCCTGACTTCCCAATACATTACCAAAACGAACAACAAGATGCTTTAATGAACTGCCACCATTGCGCGACACGCAAAAAAGCTCGCTGATCCGCTTGGTCGCCCCCATCACGCTGCTCGGTTCGACGGCTTTGTCGGTTGAGATGTTGATAAATTTTTGCGCTCCGGCCGCCTCTGCCGCTCGGGAAACCGACACCGTCCCCCAGACATTGTTGATCACCGCCTCTTCCGGATGCGTTTGCATCAGCGGTACATGTTTGTAAGCGGCGGCGTGGAAAACCACGTCCGGCTTATATTTGGTGCAGATCAGTTTCATCTTTTCATGATTGGTGATATCCGCAACAACGCTGACCTTGCGGTCACTGATCAGGTTCATGCTCCGCAGTTCCTGCTGTAATTCATAGAGATCACTCTCCGCCTGGTCGAGCAGAATCAAATAGCGGGGCCGAAGTCGCGCCAGTTGCCGGCAGAGCTCGCTGCCGATGGAACCGGCGGCACCGGTCACCAGAACAGAGCGCTCGGAAAAATAATCGTGCAAATAGGAATAATCAGGAGGCGTGGGCGTCCGTTCGAGCAAATCCTCGATACGAACCTCGCGGACCTTTTGTACCGAAACATGGCCGGCAACCAGTTCTTTTGGCCCGGGCAGGGTTTTATAGGGAACACCCGCTTTTTGACAGAGATTGACGATCCGTCGCATCTGAGGTGCGGTTGCGGAAGGGGCTGCGATAATAATTTCATCGATCAGTTTCTTCTTCACCACTGCAGGAATTTTATCAAGCGAACCCACAACCGGTATACCATGGATCCTCAAGCCCTGACGGCCGTTGTCATCATCGACAAAAGCGATCGGCCTGTAGCCCAGATGTGTCTCCCGGTTCAATTGTCTGGCGATCATTTCACCGGAATTTCCCGCTCCGATAATGAGCAAACGCTTTCGCTTTTTGCTCGAAGAAAATAAATTGAAAAAAGCGATTCGAAATAAAAAGCGCAATGATCCCAGCAAGATAATGACCAAAAGCCAGTGAATCATCAATATGGAACGCGGTATCGTGAGATCCAGAAGGTACTTTATGATAAAATAAATCGCCACAATCGCAATGGTATTGCCGCAGAAGATTAAAAAGAGGTCTTGTACCGACGAGTAACGCCACAGTCCTTTATAATTACCGAAGAGAAAAAAGACAAACGAGTAAACAACGACAACCACCGGAAACGAGGCCAACATCGCCTGGCTGTAATCATTCGGAATAGAGGCGTCAAAGCGCAGGATAAAAGCGATATAATAAGCGAGAGCGATGAAACAGAGGTCGAGGAAAAACTTGGAAACGTTTCTTACCTGCCCCCGGCTAAAAATTTTTTTGATCAATGTCTTGTTCATGATTAAGATAATACCCCCTATTATCGATAATCCCCATATAATGAAAAATATACTAAAATTTATAACCAAATAAAAGAATTTTTATGCATTCACGATAAATGCCTGAAAAATATTAGATCAAGCTTTGACCTTGTATATATTATTTAGGTACCATTCATAGGTTTTGCGGATACCTGTTTTTAAATC
>WJMF01000159.1 GCA_014728085.1 Candidatus Zhuqueibacterota bacterium | reverse complement strand
GGCCTCTTCAAAATCACCCGCTTCATAAAGCTGAGTAGCCTGTATCAGCTCAGCGCTGGCAAGCTCATTTTTCTTGGCCGACGCTCTTGTGAAATAGGTTATCCCGACAACCAGCAATACCAACGCAATCAATACTGCATAAATATAGCTGGAATGCGCTTTAACCCAGTTATTGGCATTGATATAAAATGTGACGAGTTTATCCTCTTTTAGTTCCTTTTTACTCAGTCGTTTCCTTGGTTTTAACATCGCTCATCCATGGTTTAAAATTAAAAATTATGAATTCAAACGCTAAATATAACAATACCAGGAGATAAAATCAAGTCCTAAAATGCAGGTAATGATTATTCCGGTGGTATAGCTTCGCGCGAGGATACAATGACGATTTCATAAAGATGTATCGCAACCGCTGTTATGTAAATAATAAGGGCAACAATAACAACGACCGTTCCCCAGGTATATTCCAGAACTCCCAGATCTGTTGCAACTTTGAGGATGATTTGCATTGCCAAAATCCCCAGCACCGAGGTGAACGAAAAAGCAAAGATCAGTTTGCCGCGATTGGTTCTCGCACCGGCAAAATTTGCGATCAGCATGATGAGAAACCCTAAAACGAATGCAATCAATGAAACCGTTTCATGTATTTGCGGCCACCACAACTCACCCGGTAGATGCCTGGCCGTTGTATCGGCAGCAGCGGATGACCCGGGAACCTGTAAAAGGAATGCCAGCATAGCAAAACCTCTGTTTTATTCAACCCATCATGACTTAGTCCGACGATCAGGAAGACCTAAAAAAGACCCGGCCCGGTGCTGTTTCCAATTTATTGCATTTGGTGATGGTGCAATGACAAAAGAGGAATCTCTCATTGGCTTTTCAAATTAGATAAATGCTAAAAGAATAGCAAGTGATTTTTTATAAGAGACTGATATCGGTCATCCGATCCTGTTTATGATGTCACCTTCCAGGAAAAGCAACTCCGTTTGCCGGTATGACACGTTGGTCCTTTGGCTTCGGCTTTGATCAATATTGTATCCTTGTCGCAGTCTGTAAAGATCTCTTTTAAAAGCAAAAAATTACCGGAAGTTTCTCCTTTGGTCCAGTATTTTTTTCTCGAACGGCTCCAGAAGGTGATCTTTCCGCTTTGCAGCGTTGTTTCAAGGCTTTTTTCATTCATATACCCCAGCATCAAAACTGCGCCATCCTGCCAATCCTGAATGATCGCGGGAATCAATCCCTGTTCATTATATTTTAGCTCTTTGAAAAGGTCCTCTTGCTCTAGGCGTTCAATGTCTGACATGTACATTCCTCTCTCTCAGATAGTTTTTCACCTCTTGGATGGAATTTTCGCGATAATGAAAAATTGACGCAGCAAGCGCGGCATCAGCTTGTGCGTTTGCAAAAACGTCGTATATATGTTCAAGGCTGCCACATCCTCCGGAAGCGATTACCGGAATGGAAACGGATAAAGCGATCGTTCTGGTGAGATCAAGATCATAGCCGGATTTCGTACCATCTCTGTCCATAGAGGTGAGTAAAATTTCACCTGCACCCAGTTCTTCGACCATACCAGCCCACTCGAGGGCATCCAGTTCGGTCGCTGTTCGTCCGCCGTAGGTATATACGTACCATTTTTTATCCTTGCGGCGCTTTGCATCGATGGCCACAACCGTGGCCTGACTGCCGAAACGGTCCGCGCATTCTTTCACCAGATCAGGATTCAGTACTGCAGCGGTATTCATGGTAACTTTATCGGCACCGCTTTTAAGCAGTTTGAAGGCATCCTCTGCGCTGCGAACTCCGCCACCGACCGTTAAAGGCATAAAGACCTGTTCAGCGGTACGGCGCACGACATCGATCATAATATCCCGATGTTCGGATGAAGCGGTGATATCAAGAAAAACGAGCTCATCAGCGCCATGCACATTATAATATTTGGCCTGTTCCACAGGATCGCCGGCATCAACCAGATTTAGAAAATTTATGCCCTTTACAACACGTCCGTCTTTGACATCGAGACAAGGTATAATTCGCTTGGCCAACATAATCAGGATTCCAAAAGTTTGACAATATCCGGTAACTCGATTTTGTTTTCATAGAGTGCTTTGCCGACGATGGCACCTTCAATATATGCATTATTCAGCGATGATAGCTGAGAAAAATGCTCTAAAGAAGCAAAGCCGCCGGATGCGATGGTCGGCATTTCGAGTTGCCGGGCAAGATCATCCACAGCACTCAAATTCGGTCCTTTCAACACACCGTCTCGGGAAATATCGGTGTATATGATGCGTTGCAGGCCCAGGTTATCGAGGTGCCTGCCCAATTCAACGGGGGAGAACGACGTCGCTTCTGTCCAGCCTTTGACCATAACGCGGTTATCTTTGGCATCGATAGCGGCAACGACGCGTTCAGGGCCAAAGGAATCGATCAATTGCTTTACGATAAGCGGATGAGATACGGCCAGCGTACCCAAAATAACGCGTGTAATGCCGAGCTCTATCCACTTACAAGCGTCTTCATAGTAACGCAGACCGCCTCCCAGCTCCACCGGTATATCTACAGTCCCGAGTATTTTTTTGATTGACGCTATGTTTCGATTCGCACGGCCAAAAGCCCCGTCGAGATTGACCAGATGCAGATAATCCGCACCCTGTTTTTGAAATTGCAGTGCTATCTCAGCAGGATCATGGCTGTAAACGGTAGAATCTTTTTCTTTACCCTGCGTTAAGCGCACACAGCGCCCATCGAGTAGATCTATTGCAGGTATAACGATCACGATTTACTCCTATAGTTTCAAAAAATTATG
This sequence comes from Candidatus Zhuqueibacterota bacterium, assembly GCA_014728085.1. Taxonomy (GTDB): domain Bacteria; phylum Zhuqueibacterota; class Zhuqueibacteria; order Residuimicrobiales; family Oceaniaggregativiventaceae; genus Oceaniaggregativivens_A. The sequence continues at coordinate 42,817 of WJMF01000159.1, read as the reverse complement.
CAAGATTTCCAGGCCCCATTTTTGCGATTTTTCCGGATGAAATTGCAATCCGAACAAATTATTCCTTTGTATAGCAACCGGATAATCACCACCATAGTCACAGGTGGCAATAATGAGATTCGGATCATCCGGCTCGATATAGTAAGAGTGAGCAAAATAGCAATAAACGTGTTCGGGAATCTCATGCCACAATGGACTTTTTGTATTGCATTGTGAGACTGAATTCCAGCCCAAATGGGGAATTTTTAAACCGTTTTGAAATTTTTTAACCCTCCCGGCCACCAGATCGAGACCCCGGACATTCGGGCTCTCCTCACTTTGGGCAAAAAAAAGCTGCAAACCCAGACAGATACCTAAAAACGGCGTTCCGGCATCAACCACCTCTCTGATTTTCGGTCCGAGTGCCGCCTGTTGCAGGTTTCCGACTGCTCGGCCGAACGAACCGACACCGGGGAAGATGATTTTATCCGCTTTTTCAAGATCAGCAGCACGATTGCTGATACGGGGGCGATAACCGAGAAATTCTACGGCTTTCTGAACACTGAAAAGATTTCCGGCTCCATAATCGATCAGACATATCATTCTAACACCCCTTTGGTTGACGGAACTTCGGACTGTCCCGGATTGATCCGGATCGCCTGTTTCAGAGCGAGGGCAATGGCTTTGGCCATTGCTTCAATGATGTGATGCTGGTTGGTTCCATAAATCAGATGCACATGCAGGTTAAGAGCGGCATGTGTTGTAAAGGCTCTGAGGAATTCCTGCCATAGTTCACCCGGAAACTGGCCGATGAGAGAAAACTCGATGTCACAATTGTAAATAAAATAGGCGCGGCCGCTGATATCGATAACGCTTCTTGCCAGCGCTTCGTCCAACGGACAATAGGCAAAGCCAAACCGGATAATAGATTTTTTATCCGCCAGGGCTTTTTTCAGAGCCATACCCAAGACGATACCGACATCTTCAACGGTATGATGGCAATCGATCTCAAGATCACCTTTGGCCTTCACCACAAGATCGATTCCGGAATGGCGGCTCAAGGCATCAAGCATATGATCAAAGAACCCGATTCCGGTTTCGATTTCAGCCGTACCGTTACCATCGAGATTGACACTGACATAGATATCGGTCTCTCTGGTTTTTCTGTGAACAGTGGCTGTACGTGTTGATTTCATCGCTTTACCTGATAGTTTGCAAAATATCTAAAAAATATTCATTTTCTTCGGGTGATCCCACATTGACGCGCAGGTGATTGTCGAGTAACGGATAGCTGCTGACGTCGCGAACCAGGATACCATGTTTTTTCAGAGTCTGAAAAACGGAGCGCGCATGTTGACATTTAAACAAAATAAAATTCGCTTTTGAGCGATACACTTTTAGTTTCGGTATACGGCAAAGTTTTTCATACATCCATTGACGCTGTTCAATAATCTGATTGACGCGTTCAAAGAGAATATCCCTGCAATCCAGGAGCTCGGATACGACCGCTTCGGTAATAATATTTACATTATAGGGTAGATTGACTTTTTCGAGCTGTTCGATGACTGGCTTGTTGGCGATAAGATAACCAAACCGCAATCCGGCCAGACTGAAGGCTTTTGAAAAAGTGCGGGAAATGACAAGATTGGAATATTGGTGCAACAATTCCACTGCGGTTTGATCGGTAAATTCAGCATAGGCTTCATCCCAAAAAACCAGTCCGGATGCTGCGTTACAGAGCGTTCGAAGAAAATCCAGATCTATTTCAGAGCCGGTCGGATTGTTGGGAGAACAAAGCAGAGTAACTCTGGGCTGATGTTTTTCAACGCCTGCAATAAATGTCTCGTAGGGAAATCGCAAGTCACTTGTTTGAAGAATATCCACAGGAACCGCGTTATAGAGGGCGGAAAAAAGCGAAAACAGCGAAAAGGTCGGCGAACTCCAGCAGATTTTGTCGCCATCATTTACAGTCGCTGAAAGAATAGTTTGTAAAAGCTGATTCGAGCCGTTTCCCAATAATATTTGTCGGGGGTGAACATGATGCCAATCCGCCAGTTTTTTGCGCAGAGCAGGAGACTCGTTCACAGGATATCGATTCCAGGCCAGCCTGACAATTCGGTCGGCAAGCATCGCTTTCACTTCCAAAGGTACATCAAAGGGATTTTCATTCTGGTTCAGTTTGGCCTTGACGTGGCTCTGCGGCGGGGATTGATATCCCTTGATTTTGAGCACCGATTTTTTAAAAATCGCTTCCGGATTTATTTCATATCCTGATTTTGATGGCGTTTGCATGTGCGTCCAGTCCTTCCGAGTTGGCGAGATCAATAATCTTTTGTCCGTATCGGCTCATTGCCTGTTTACTATAGCTGACCAGACTGCTCATTTTCAGGAAATCGTTGGCATTGAGTGGCGAAAAAAAGCGAGCCGAGCCATTGGTCGGCAATACATGATTGGGGCCCGCCCAGTAATCACCTACGGATTCCGGCGAATAGGAACCGAGAAAAATTGCGCCGGCATTTTGTATTCGTCCGCTCAGCTGCCACGGATCCGTGACGTGAAGACCGAGGTGCTCTGGTGCAAGTTGATTGCACAGCTCAACGCACGCGTTCACAGAGTCGGCCAGTATAATGGCACCATATTCACTAAGTGAATTTTCCAATATAGACTGGCGCCGAAGGCTGTCGAATTGTCTGGAAACGGCTTTGGAAACCTGTTTTGCCATATCTGCATTATCGGTGATCAGTATGGAAGAGGCAAGCGGGTCGTGTTCAGCCTGCGCAAGCAAATCTGCAGCGACAAAATCCGCTTCGGCCTGGTGGTCAGCAATGATGACCACTTCGCTCGGACCGGCGACCATATCGATGCCGACACTGCCATAGAGCATTTTTTTTGCGGTTGCGACGTAGATATTACCGGGACCAACGATTTTATCAACCCGGGGGATGCTTTGCGTTCCCAGGGCCAAAGCGGCGATCGCATGAGCACCGCCGATACGATAAACCTTGTCGATATTGAGGAGATGCGCGGTGGCCAAAATAATCGGATTGATATGCCCTTCCGAATTACTCGGGGTCACAACAGCGATCTCCTTAACTCCGGCAACCTGGGCCGGTATGACTCCCATCAACAGAGACGAAGGATAGGCGGCACGACCACCCGGCACATACACTCCAACGCGCTGCAGGGGTATCATACGCTGACCGAGCAAAACGCCATCTTCTTCCCAACTCAGCCAGGATCGCGACAACCCCTTCTCGTGAAATTTTCTGATATTATCCCTTGCATCGAGTAAAACGTGGCGCAGGGAAGACTCGACGGAAAGATAAGCGCTCTCCAGCTCATCCCGGCTTACCTGAATGGGGTGTTGCTTCAGATCGGTACCGTCCAGGGCTTTGGCGTATTTAAAGAGGGCACAATCCTGCTCTTTTTTGATATTATCGATAATCGTCCTAACCGTTCCTTCGACCTCTTCCACGACTCCGCCGCGTCTTTCTTCAAAACGCTTTATAAATTCCGGAATCTGCTGATCCGTAATAATTTTCATTTCCATATCAATATATCACCTTATTTAATGGGTATTCAATTATATCTTGAGCACCCGCTCTTTTGAGAGAGGGAATCAGAGATCTCACCTCTTTTTCCGAGATAATGGTTTCAACCGCCATCCATTTGTTATCATATAGCGGCGAGATGGTTGGGTTTTTCATCGACGGCAGCTGTTTCATCACCAAATCAAGCTTTTCTTTCGGCACATTCATCTTTAATCCGACCAATCCTTCCGATTCTACCGCTCCTTTGAGCAACATGGTCAGGTTTTCGATTTTTTCCTTTTTCTCGGGCGTCTGCCAGGACCTTTTGTTGGCAATCAACATGGTTCTGGATACGAGCAGGGTATCGATAATGCGCAGGTTATTGGCTCTCAATGAAGAACCCGTTTCAGTCACTTCGACGATAGCATCCACCAGCGTCGGGGCCTTGACCTCCGTGGCCCCCCAGGAAAATTCAACGCTTGCTTCCACCCGATGTTCGGCCAGGTAATTTTTTGTAATATTTACCACTTCGGTAGCGATACGCTTGCCCTGCAAATCTTTCACCGATTTAACCGGAGAATCATTAGGCACAGCCAAAACCCATCGTACCGGCCGGGAAGTGGATTTGGCATAGGTCAATTCTGTGATTTCGATGACATCCGATGCAGTTTCCAGAATCCAGTCCTTGCCCGTCAAGCCGACATCAAAGACGCCGTTTTCAACATATTTGGCGATTTCCTGAGCTCTGATCAGGGTGCCCTGAATTTCATCGTCATCGATGGAGGGGAAATAGGATCTGTGCGATACGGAAAAATGAAAGCCGGCTTTGGCCAGCAGACGAAAGGTGGCATCCTGTAAACTACCCTTTGGCAATCCAATTTTGAGAACATTGTCATCAATATCGTTCCAATTCAAAAGTACACCTCCCTGGATAAAAAAAAAGCCCACCGTAAACCAGGTGGGCTCTTTCTGTTCTGATTAAAAAGTTATAAATTTCCACCTGATTTAAACGGATAGGTTAGCAAATGATGGTGGTTATGCGGAAATTGTTGAAACATACGGTCCTTACTCTTGGTGAATATGATAACAAGTTATCATTTTTTCTTAAATAAAACAAGAAATTTTTACGCGTATATTTTATCTTTTTGCGTACATCTCGGCCGCCAGGCTGATGGCCCCGATCATGCCGGCCGAATTGCCGAGTTTTGCCGCCACGACTCTGAGATGCCTGACACTGGGCGGCATTGCGCGACGCCGCATTTCAGCATCAATTTTATCGATAAAGACCTCTCCGGCAGCAGACACACCACCGCCGATGACAATAACGGCAGGATTAAAAATGTTTGCGATATTCGCCAACGCCGTTCCCAGGTAAATGGCCGTATCGTCTATGGTATCGATGGCTTCTTTTTCCCCTTCTGCGGCACGGTCAAATATGGTCACAGTTGACAGGTCATTCGGTATGGATTTTTTGGCCATACTGAGCTTTTTCTCATAGTTTCTCTCCATAGCCGGAGCAGAAGCATACTGTTCAATACAGCCAATCCCGCCGCAGTCACATCGCGGACCATTAAAATTGATACTCATATGTCCCAGCTCTGAACCGGCAAAATGATCTCCCCGGTACACCTGATTATTGATCAAAACCCCTCCACCGATGCCGGTTCCCAGCGTCAGAGCGGTGACATTTTTTTCCCCTTTTGCAGCTCCCTGGCGTGCTTCAGCAAATACCATAACATTGGCATCGTTATCCACCCAGGTGGGAAGATTAAATTTTGATTCAATATTTCCGCGAATATCAGCATCCGTCCATGATTTTATGTTTGGCGTACTACCGATGAGTCTGCCCTCATCAAAGTTGATCGCACCGGGACTGCCGAACCCGATTGCCTTTATTTCTCCCTGCAGCTCTTTTGCCTTTTCCTGCAATTCCTCGATGAGTGCAAAAATATTATTGAAAATTTCTGATTGTCCTTTATCGGACATGGAGCGTTTTTTGTTATGATAAAGCAGAAACCCGTCTGCCGTACCGACAGCGTATTTGGTAAACGTACCACCGAGATCCAGTCCGACATAGAGATCTTTTAATTTCATTCATCAACTCCTGCCTGCGTCTTGTGCAAAGCGTCTTTAACCGGATTGAGTAAACACTTTTTGTATAGTCTGATATGCTTCAAGGGTGCCGATATCATAATATGGATTTTGAATTTCAAATGCATAGAGTGGCCGCCGCTGGATCAGCCAGGAAATAAAATAACCCGGTGCATCAGATTTGTTTTCCTCGTCAAGATATGCCTTGATCAGCGGCAATGATTCCCGCTTGAGGATATAAAAAGCCGGGGCGACAAATGTTGATCTTGGTTCTTCAGGTTTTTCCTCAAACCCGATGATTCTTTTTTGCTGATCAAATTCGACAATACCGGAACGCTGCAATTTTTTCATACTGTCGAAAGATTTTACAGCGATGACACCGGCATCTTTTTTTTTGAAAAATGAAAAAATATCGAGAAAGGAAAATGTAAAGACATTATCGCCGGCAATAACAAGCGTATCATCGTCTATCTGGAAACGTTCAATTGCAAACTGGATATCCGCAATTGCACCAAGCCTGTTTTCATTATCCGTTGTTCCATCGCTTATGATGAATATCGATACATTCGGATAAAGAGAATCCTTTTTTACCGTTTGATGCCAGTTTTGAAAATGACCGATAAATTTCTCATTGCTGACGATATAGAGCTCATTAACGTCGTCAATGACGGCAATATCGTTGACAATGTGGTCCAGAATGGTACGGTTGCCCAGTGTCAGCAGGGGCTTTGGTGTCTCCTTTGTCAACGGATACATTCTGGTGGCATATCCGGCTGCAAGAATAATCGCTTTCATTAACGTCCATAAATAGATTGAAACTAGACAATTTCGAGTGGTGTACGTCTTTGAAAATCGGTTTGGCGTTCCGAATGATAGCGCTCTTTAAAGTGACTTTGTAATTCCTTTAACAAGACCGGCTTGTGTATCGTACCTTCGTTGTTGGGATCATCCGTCAGCCTTACGACAGAGCCGGGTTCGGCTCGGTCGATATAGAGAATGCCGTTTAGGTGATCAATTTCATGCTGCAACACCCTGGCAAGCAATCCTCTGGTGGTAATTTCAAAATTTTTCCCCTCCGGATCCTGCGCTTTAACGACGATTTTATCATAGCGGGAAACATTCGCCTGAAAGCCGGGAATGGAAAGACAGCCTTCGATATCAACAGTACTGCTTTCACTGTGCGCAATAATTTTAGGATTGATTAATATATACTCATTCTGTAAATCCGTGGCTGCGAGCACCTGTCTGGACACATCCACCTGCGGTGCAGCCAGTCCGATGCCATCTTTTTCGTACATGGTATTCAAAAGATCATCTATAAAATTGTGATTTATTTCGTCGCGGTGATAATCTGCCGCCTTCATTCGCAATGTGGGATGACCATATGTTATAATGTCTAAAAGTTTCATTAATCTGTCCGCTATTGTATGTGATGATTAAATTATCGAGTTTGTACCCGACATGTAACAGAAAAGTTACTAAAAAAAATCCAAAATCCAAACATTTCATTTTTGTTGTACTGCTGAATCGGCATCCGGTAAAAGTTGTTCATCTGCATGATAGGAGCTTCGGACAAAAGGACCGGACTCGACATGTCTGAAACCCAATTCAAGACCCATTTTTTTAAGCCGGTCAAATTGCTCAGGGGGCACGAATCGATCCACCTCCACCTGATCTTTTGAGGGCTGCAGATATTGTCCCAGGGTTAAAATATCACATCCCGCATTGAGCAATGATTGTATGGCTTTTATAATTTCGTCATCCTTCTCACCGATTCCCAGCATCATACCCGATTTTGTAGTGAGACCGGCAGATTTTGCCAGGTGTATAACCTTCAGGGAGCGTTCAAAATTTGCCTGTGGTCTTACTTTTTCGTACAGTCGTTCAACCGTTTCCAAATTATGATTCAGGACATCGGGATGACTTTTAAAAATGATATCGAGTGCCCGAGGATCTCCCTGCAAATCCGGAATCAGCACTTCAATTCTGCACCTGGGTTGCAATTCGCGAATTTGTTCAATGGTTCGGGCAAACTGCAATGCACCACCATCCGGGAGATCATCGCGTGTCACCGAGGTGATAACCGCATATGAAAGGTCGAGTTGTTTTACGGCCCGGGCGACGCGTAAAGGTTCTTCTGCATCCAGGGAATGAACGTGACCATGATCAATAGCGCAAAAAAGACAATTACGCGTACAAGAATCGCCCAAAATCATAAACGTTGCCGTGCGCCGGGCCCAACAGTCGCCGACATTTGGACAATGAGCGCTCTTACAGACTGTGTGCAGATTCTGATCTTTCAGCAGTCTGCTGATCTCTGTATAATTTTCACCGGCCGGCAATTTGCGCTTGAGCCAATGAGGCCGGCGTTTGTATCGATTCTGTTTCAAGATCACCTTTCATGGTTTCTTATCATTGTTGAGCAGATAACGGTCGAATGCTTCATAGGTCCAGGGCATCTTTTGCCGGAAGATCCGGCAAATCTCCTTTGCATAAAGACGAATTTCCTCCTGAGCGTGAATATCGAGACGCAGAGCAAGAAAATTCATCAACGAGCGCGCATTGATTGTCCAGTAAAATTGGGTATAGAGAGCGGCAGGCAAAATAATCCGGGCATGTTCTTTTGCCACCCCGTTCTCCAAAAGCTCCTGATATAGAGCAAACGTCTCCTGATATAACCGGCTGATTTTCTGCAGGAATGTCCTGTTTTTTTCTTCTTCAAGCAGCTGATATTGATAATTTTGTGCCTTCTGTGTCCGTAAACGTTCAGGCAGATATAATTGTTCCTCCATTTCGGTATAGCGACCCGATATCTCGTTATAACTCGCCATCCGATGTCTGAACCATTGACGGGCAACGAAAATCGGGCACTTTATATGAAACTTGAAAACAGAATGTTCAAAAGGCGTTTCATGATGGTTGGCCATCAAAAAATCGACAAGTTTTTTATCGCGCACCGTATGCGTAATGCCCTTGCCGAGCGATACTCTGGCCGCCTGGACAACAGCCAGGTCTCCCCCCATAAAATCGACCAGGCGAACAAAACCGTGATCAAGGATGTCCTTATGTTCAGCCATGTGGATTTATTTTTACCTCTTAAAGTGAACCTCAAAACGATTTAGATATGAATAACCCGGTCATAAGCATCCTCGGCAGCCTCTTTAATGACTTCGGAAACCGTCGGATGAGCGTGTATGGTCTTAAAAATCTCATCCGCAGTGGTTTCCAGGGTTTTGGCAACACCGAGCTCGGCCAGCATTTCGGTTGCTTCTGAACCGACGATATGCACACCCAACAACTCGCCATACCGGGCATCAAAAATGAGCTTTGCAAAACCGTCTGTATGCCCCATAGCCAGAGATTTTCCATTGGCGCGAAATGGAAACTTGCCGACCTTTACCTCATACCCTGCTTTGCGTGCGAGTTCTTCGGTCATTCCCATACTGGCGACCTGCGGCTGACAATATGTGCATGCCGGTATGTTATCGTAATCTATGGATTCCGGCTTTTCGCCGGCCATATGTTCAACCGCAGCAACACCCTCGGCCGAGGCCACATGAGCCAGCCACGGCGGGCCGATAACGTCTCCGATTGCATAAATAGCACCGATATTGGTCTGAAATGTTGCTTTATTCGCTGAAATCATACCCTTTTCGTGTTTTACCCCAACGCCGTCCAGATTCAGATTTTCCACATTACCCTGAACCCCGATGGCAAGCAAAGCCTTTTCGGCCTCGAGTTCATGATGCTTTCCCTTGGCCTCGACTGAAACCTGTACGCCCGTTTTACGCTTGTCGATTTTTTCGACCCTGGCATTTGTCAGGACATCGATACCCCGTTTTTTAAATGAACGCGTCACCACCTGAGCGGCTTCTGAATCCTCAAGCGGCAGAATCTGAGGCATCATTTCGATCAGGGTGATCCTGGTACCGATGGAGGCGTAAAAATAGGCGAATTCAACCCCGATCGCTCCCGCCCCGATAATAACCAGTGATTTGGGTTGATTATCGAGAACCATGGCCTCCTTGCTGGAGATGATCGTTTTACCGTCCAATTCAATGCCGGGAATACTGCGAGCTCTTGCGCCGGTGGCGATGAGAATATACTTTGAGTCCAGAGTTTTACGCGCCCCTTTTTCATCGGTAACCTCAACCTTGTTCTTCGCAAGCAGGGTTCCCAAGCCTTTTATCGAGGTGATTTTGTTTTTACGAAATAGATACTCCACTCCTTTTGAAAGCTGGTCTGCTACCTTGCGACTGTGTTTAACCATATTGGCAAAATTTACCGCTGATTCCTGAACGTCGATACCGAAATCGGAAGCGCGCTGAATCTCGCTATACAAAGAAGCACTATGCAACAGTGCTTTTGTCGGAATACATCCCCAGTTTAAGCAAATGCCGCCAACCCTGTCTCTTTCAACCACAGCGGTTTTCAAACCCAGTTGTGACGCTCGAATCGCTGCCACGTATCCTCCAGGACCGGATCCAATGACCACAAGATCAAATTTTTCTGCCATATTCACCTCATGATTAGTCAGGATTTATCAATATCTGTTATGATGAGCTAAATTCTTGCAATAGTTTTACCATCGTTTGCATGAAACGGCCTGCATAAAGGCCATCGATGATACGGTGATCATATGTAAGGCTCAGATAAATCATGTTGCGAATGGCGATCATGCCATCGACAACAACAGGTCTTTCCTTTATCGCGCCGGTACCCAAAATGCCGACCTGAGGCTGATTAATAATAGGGGTGCCGAAAAGGTTACCATATGTACCGATATTGGTAAGAGAAAAGGTACCGCCCTGCACATCTTCCGGATTGAGTTTTTTGTCGCGGGTGCGTAATGTTAAATCTGCAAGCGCTTTGGCAATGCCAATCAGACTCAAATCATCAGCATGACGGATCACGGGAACGATCAACTTGTCCTCCAGGCCGACAGCGATACCGATATGAATATCCTTTTTCTGCAGTATACGGTCGCCATCCACTGAACTGTTCAGCAGGGGAAACTGTTTTAGTGCCGAAGCAATGGCCTGGACAAAAAACGAAGTAAAGGTAAGTTTGACACCATGTTGTTCTTCAAAGCTCTTTTTCGCTTTTTCGCGGTAGGTTACGATTTTAGTCAAATCGGCTTCTGCAACCGTGGTAACATGCGGAGCTGTTTTTTTACTCATGACCATGTGCTCGGCAATTCGTTTACGCACATGATCCATGGGGATAACCGTCACGCTTTCCGTTTTGATTTCCGTTTGCTCGGCAAAAGTGGAAGCCGCTTTTTCCGTTTGGCCGGACGGTTTCTCTTTGCCTTTGGAAGAGATGTATTCAAGGATATCACTTTTGGTAATTCGGCCATGTGCACCGCTACCGTTAATCGTTTTCACCTCATTGAGAGAGATATCATTTTCCCTTGCAATTTTCTTTACCACAGGAGAGAGGAAAACCTTTCCCCGATCTTCTTCGGCGGATACCTGTTCATACTCTTCCTCCTTTTGCCGGGGTTGTGGTTCTTCAGTTTTGGCGGCTTTGCCTGGTTTTTTGTTACTTTCGATTCTGGCGATAACACCTCCAACCTGAACGGTCTCCCCTTCTTCTGCCAAAATTTCATCGAGAATACCGCTTGCAGGCGAAGGAATTTCCGAGTCTACCTTATCGGTGCTGATTTCAAGAATGATCTCCTCTTTTTCGACTGCGTCGCCCTTATGTTTTAGCCATTTTACAATGGTACCTTCAACAATACTCTCCCCCATTTGGGGCATGACCATGTCAACTTTCATCAGCGATCCTTCATTCTAATAGACATCATATGAAAGAGCTTTATCTGTTTCCTGTTGTGCCTTAATTTCCGACAATTGCTTTTCCAGGGTTACAATATGCTGGTGGCTGTCTTCTATCAAAGCTTTAAACATTTTATCTTCTTCGACGGTGCGGGCATGATTATGAGCCTGAGTATAAAACTCGATTAAATCCTTTTCCTTATCGATACATAAGCGAAGAATTTCCTGCATGGACAACATTTTGTCAAAATATTTTTTTGTCATAACAACCTCTTGTTAAAATTTCATGATTTCGAGAATTGCATTATAAATTTTCTCCGCATTGGGCATAAATTCATTCTCTAAAATCGGACTAAAAGGTGTTGGTGTGTCCAGCGAGGCGATCCGTTTGACCGGAGCATCGAGATATTCAAACGCCTTTTCAGAAATACGGGCTGCAATTTCAGCACCGATACCACCGCTCAAACTGGCTTCATGAACGATGACGACACGGCTGGTTTTTTGAACCGATTGCAGGATCAGCTCCATGTCTAATGGTTGCAGGGTACGCAGGTCAATTACTTGTGCACTGATATCATGTTCTTCAAAGAGTTTTTTGGCGGCATCGAGGCATTCGAAGACCATGGCGCCATAGGTAATGACAGTCACATCATCACCTTCACGGGAGATATTGGCTTTACCCAGCGGCACGACGATCTCTTCTTTCGGCAATTCTTCCTTGACGCGTCTGTATAGATATTTATGTTCAAAATAAATGACCGGATTGTTATCGCGAATAGAAGACTTTAGCAATCCTTTTGCATCCCTGGCGGTGGCAGGAGCAACAATTTTAAGACCGGGTTGGTGAAAAAACCAGGCTTCAGGATTCCTGGAATGAAACGGGCCTCCGCGGATACCACCTCCTGAAGGCGCTCTAACCACCATGGGCACCGGAATATTGTGCCGGTAATAGAGGGTTGCTGCGTTGGCAACGAGTTGATTAAAACCAACGGTAATAAAATCAGCAAATTGCATCTCTGCTACCGGACGCAATCCGGTAATGGCGGCACCGATGGCACTACCGATTATGGCAGACTCGGATATCGGTGTATCGATCACCCGATCCCCGCCGAATGCTTTATATAATCCCTTTGTCACTTTAAATGCACCACCATAGATACCAATATCCTCGCCAAGCAAAAAGACGCTTTCATCCCGTTCCATTTCTTCAAAGAGCGCCTGGTTTATTGCCTCCAGATAGGTACTAGTCGCCATACGCCATCCTGTCTGAATTGGATGCATATATTGCCCCATAAGCCCATTCCGGATCGGGCAGGGGGCTCTCTATCGCCTTTTCTGTCGCGTCTTCAATTTTTTCCGCGATTTCCTGCCGAATGCGATCGACAGAATCATGGTCAAGAATATTGTTTTTCAGCAGATATTTTTCCAATTTTATAAGCGGGTCTTTTTTTTCATATTTTTTTCTCAATTCCTTATCGACATAAAATGCATCATCATGGGCGGAATGGCCCACCATACGGAAGCTCTTGCATTCGATCAAAGCCGGTCCTTTTCCGCTTCTGGCGCGCTCTACCGCTTCTTTCACCGTTTGGTAGACCTTGATGGCATCGGTTCCGTCGATATGGTAACCCGGGATGCCATATCCTTTGGCGCGATCCGAGAGATATCGAGCCCGATATTCTTTTTCGACCGGTGTTGAATAGGCATATTGGTTATTTTCAATAATCAATACAAAAGGCAGCTGCTGAACAGCGGCGAAATTGAGACCCTCATGGAAATCACCAATATTTGAACCGCCCTCTCCGATGAAATTCAGCGCCACAGAATTTTGTTTTTGCAGCTTGAGACTCAAGGCTACACCTACCGCCACAGGGATCATGGCACCAAGGTGGCTGATATTACCGATAATATTGAGCGACCTATCGCTAAAATGAATACCGCTTTCCTTGCCTTTGGTCAAGTTGTTTCCTTTACCAAGATATTGAAGAAGAATATTCAGAATGGTTTGTCCTTTTGCCAAATGGGCGCCCAGATCGCGATGGATCGGAAATAGATAGTCTTTTTTTTCCAGTGCCAGTGCGGATGCAACAGTGGTGGCTTCCACGCCCCTGCCGGTGTATACCCCACCTACTATTTTCCCCTGTCGGTATAAAGCGATGATTCTGTCTTCAGTCATTCGGGTTTTCAGCACAAGCCTGAAAAGCTCGATCTTGACCGGGTCTTCAATGTTCCCAGAGGATTCCGACATGTCTTTTTCCTTTTCCCAAAAAGTCACAAAAGATGTCAAATGCTTTATATATAAGCAACTTCGCCGGGCCTCCAATTATTCCATGGTTGTCGGTTACTTTACGCTTTGATGGTTTCAGCGACTTTATGCGCGAGTTGTCGACAGCTTTGCAGCTCTTCTTCATCAGGAACGAGTTTGCAGGTCACTCCTTCAAAAGGAACCTTGAATTTAAGCGCTTTTAAGCGTTCATCGATAAACTTTACCGATTCACCGCTCCAGCCGATCGATCCAAAGCTTGCAGCCAGTTTCCCTTTCAGGTTAAGCGTGGTCAGGCTGGTTAAAAGTTCCCAAACCGGTTTAACAGCGTCGTTGTTGATGGTTGGTGAGCCGACCAGAATAGCATCGCAGGCTTCTATATTATCGAGCTGTTCATCGATGGAAATCTGAGTCAGGTCATACAATTCAACATCCATATTATCCTGCTTTAACGCCTCGGTTATGATCTTTGCCATAATTTCTGTATTGCCGTGAGCGCTGACGTAATAGACCAGGCACCTGGGAGTTGAATTCTCGGGCACAGGACGTGACCATTGATCATACCTTGTCATCACCTCATGCACGGATGAACGGATGATGGGACCATGAGATGGAGCAATCATTTGAACATCAAAATTCCCGAGTTTGGCAAGCGCGTTTTGGACATTTTTCTTAAAGGGGCGAAAGATGATATTAAAATAGAGCTCAAAATCAGGAGCAAAATCCCGGGTAATGGCATCATCAAACATACGGCTATCGCAAAAATGGTTGGCAAAAACATCACAAGGGAACAACAGCCGATCTTCATGGCAATAGGTCATCATGGTATCGGGCCAATGCAAAAACGGGGTTTGGAGAAATTCCAGAGTTTTACCACCGAGGTCGATGGTGGAACCGTCTCCCACCGGGGTAATTTTAGCATCGCGATTAATGGTGTTTTTAACAAATTTTACAGCGGATTTTGAACAGAGAATTTCAGCATCAGGAGCTTTATCGAGCAATGCAATGAGACTGCCGGAATGATCGGGTTCTGTATGCTGGACGACAATATAATCGAGCTTTTCCAAATCCATAAGCTGAGAAATATTTTGCAGAAAGAGATCAGTAAATTTTGATTTCACCGTATCGATGAGAAGCGTTTTATCGGCATTGAGTAAATAGCTGTTATAGGTGGAACCGTTTTTGGTTTTCATAATGATATCAAAAATCCTCAAATCGGGGTGAAGCGCGCCTACCCAGTGAATATCTGAGGCGATGGAAAACGGTTTCATAGTCCCTCCGCATTGGAATGATCAAGTAATGTCATTTTTGAATGGTATTAAAATCTAAAGTATTGAAAAGAGGAATGAAAATCAAGTCTATTCAATGGAGGATGGTGGCATTTAAACCGAAAACGACAACATCAGGATCGGTCATCAGCCGTTTTTTTTAACTTTAATGGTAAAGCCTTCGACTTTAACCTCTTCAGCCCGACAACACCGGTCGCTATGTTTCAAATCTTCAACACGGTCAGCATAGTCAAAACATTTGGTTAATGCCTCTTCGGGTGAACGGGCAACTTTTAAATTCCAGCATTTTTTTTCGCCCATATGATAAACCTTGTACAATTTATACTCGTCCATAGTGCCTCCGTGATAATATGGCAATGTATATGCTTAATGTTTATTCTTCTGATTTTTTCTGTAATCATCAATAGCCGCTCTCAGGGCGTCTTCCGCCAAAACGGAGCAATGCAATTTTACCTTAGGCAGACCATCCAGCGCTTCTGCAACGGCTTTGTTGGTAATTTCCATCACCTCATCAAGGGTCTTTCCCTTTACCATTTCCGTAAGCATGGAACTACTGGCAATTGCTGCGCCACAGCCGAAGGTCTTGAATTTGGCATCGACGATTCGCTCATTTTCGACTTTGATGCTGAGTTTCATGACATCGCCACACGTCGGATTACCGACAACACCAACACCATTGGCATCTTCCAGTACGCCTACATTGCGCGGGTTCTCATAATGCTCAACAACTTTTTCTGAATATTCAAATGTACTCATAGGAAAACTTTCATTTTAATGTTTGTGTTCACCCCATTCAAACTTGTCAACATCAATGCCTTGTTGTGCCATTTCATAAAGTGGCGACATATCCCGTAAACGCTTGACATTTTTTTCTAAAGTATCGAGAAGAAGCGTAATATCCTCTTTGGTATTGCTCTTTCCCAAGCCAAATCGGATGGAAGAGTGAGCGAGAGAATCCGGCACGCCAATAGCCTTGAGAACATAGGAGGATTTGAGCGTTTCAGAACTGCAGGCTGAACCGGTAGAGACCGCAAACGCCTTGCAGGCGAGTATCAAAGACTCTCCTTCGATATAGGAAAAACTGAGATTTGCATTATTCGGCAATCTTAAAGTCGGATGTCCGTTCAGGGTTGTCTGATCTATGCGTTCCAATACGCCATTGATCAACATATCGCGCAACTGGCGCACCCGGTCTGCTTCACCGGTTAGATCGCTGCCGGCAATTTCTGCGGCTTTTCCAAGCCCAATGATCCCGGGAACATTTAACGTACCCGAGCGTACGCCGCGTTCCTGACCGCCACCATCAAGCAAAGGCGCAATTCGATGCCCTTTACGCAGATATAAAGCACCGACTCCTTTGGGCCCATACATTTTATGTGCAGAAATCGAAAGAAAATCAATATGGTCTTTTTCCACATCAACTTTAATTTTTCCAAGCGCCTGCACGGCATCGGTGTGAAAGGGAATATTATGCTCTTTGGCAATTTGACCGATGGACCGAAGAGGCTGCAGGGTTCCAATCTCGGAATTTGCCGCCTGAATGGTGATCAATATGGTTCTGTCGTTGATCATCTCTTTTATAGAATCGAGATCAACAATCCCGTATTTATCAATTTTGGCCAAACGGGTAACAACTCCCTGTCGGTTTAATCTTTTAAGGGTATCGAGAATCGCTTTGTGTTCAGTGGCAATGGTAATAATTTCCGGATTTTCAACTTTGGACAACGCAACAGCCCCTTTCAGGACCATATTGTTGGATTCGGTTGCGCAGCTGGTGAAAATGATTTCAGCCGGATTTTGCGCGTTGAGTAGCTGTACAACCTGTTCTCGCGCCGCTTCAACCGCTTTTTTAGCGATTTCACCATATATGTGTGTCGAACTTGAAGGATTGCCAAAGTGTTCTTGCAAATAGGGCAGCATGATTTCGAGTACACGGGGATCCAGCGGTGTGGTTGCATGATGATCCATATATATTGGTTTCATGAAAAGTTCCTTAAATGGATTATATCTTTAAAACATAAACACAACAAAGCATCACTTTAATCCCAAAATCTATCGAAAAAGCGATCGAATTCGGCAAAATCACATATTTTGTCTTTGAAAGATTGCGCTTGTCTATTGAAAAAATGGATTACAGGCATAGTTGCTTGTTTTGATCGATTCACATCAGGCATGGAATATAAAAAAAAAGCGACTTGCAGTGGCAAGTCGCTTTAAAATTAATTGGTAGAGTACTCTTTCTCAAATCGCTCTTCTGCAATCGATTCCTCGTCGAGCGTTAACGGCTCTGCAAATGAGGATTCCAGCAGAGCGAGGTGCTGATCGATTTCCGTTGCCAACTCTCTGAATAACAAACGAATTTCAGGTTCATAGACCCGTCGCGAGACAATAACATAATACTTTTTGAGTTCCGTTTCATTTTTCTTTGCCATTCTGACAGCATCATTGGGATCATCACCACAGGTTTGCAGGGTTTTCAGTTTATGTTTTCTGCCTAGCTTGAGATAAAGCAATTTTTTACCCAGTGCACTGCTATATCCCTTGAAGAGTTTGGCTTTATGGTCTGCGTGTTTTTCCGACAGACCGGATAATATAGCATATGCATCATCGTTATCCTCAATCAGTTCTGAGGCCTTCTTGTAAAAATTTTTCATATCCATGGCGCATTGCATGGCAATTTTGAGCGCTTCATCCGTGTTGATCGAAGTTAGTTTATTGGTCATATATCTATACCTCCTTTTCCCATCATCCCAAATACTAAAAAAATATCAAGCGTGTAATATAATAAAATAAATTTAAAAAACCAAGAATCTTTTTATCTTTTACGCAATATTTGGCGACAAGTTCCAAAAACCGGTAATGGGCGATGGAACGTCGTAGAGAAGGATCTATTTCTCCTCGACCTGGGAAAGCACATATGGACCTTTTGGGATTGCTGCAATGGAGGCCTCTTTGCCATGTCGTTTCAAGGCCTGTTCGAGAGCATCTGTAACCGTTTCAGCCCAGGGTATATTCATACGGTTTTTTTGTTCTTTGCTTAATCCTCCTGCCACGGTAATCACGTTTATGTCTTTTGCGACTTGTGCATATTTTTGCAGCTGCCATTGATCGATAACAAAGAAATCTTTTCGAAAAATCTTCTTTAAAAAGGAATCGAGATCTTTTGTATCATAAACGAGTTGGGAAAACTCTTTGCTGCCAACTCCCTCCGAACATTCGGCGGTTAAAATTATAGTCCCCCCTTTTTTAACAACATTCGCTGCAGCGGTTACTCCCTTGATCGCCTGGTACCAGGTTTTATCAAGGGGATATCCGGCACTGGAGGTGATTGCAATGTCGACCGGTTCATCCACTGTTGCGCGAACAGAGTCTTTTACAAATTCGATACCTTTAAGATGAGCTTTTTCCAGATGGCCGGAAAAGATGCCGGTAATTTTTTTATTCTCATTCAAGGCGACATGAACGCTAAAATCGACACCTGCTGTTTTGGCAATTTCAAGAGCTTCTTCGTGAAAGGGGTTGTTGTCAATAATGCCTTCGCGGCAGTTGGCATCCGCCATCATATGCGGGCCATGCATAACTTTCATGGTATCGACGCCTGCGATACCGGGTACGATGAGCTTTCTGCCGCCTGAAAAGCCGGCCATAAGATGAGGTTCAATAAAGCCGGTCACCAGTTTGAAATCGGAATTCGCATAACGTTCATCAATCCACATTTCCGTACCCCGGCTTGATGTTCCCAGATTTTTGTGTGCGGATTTCTCCCGTGACATGTGATTCTCTATGCGATAATCGCGGGCAATATCGGGACCGACAAGTTCGTTGATTTCATCTCCAAAATTGGGCCGATGGATACCGGTTGCGACAAGAATCAGGATTTTATCTTTAGGCATTCCAGCGGCTCCGAGTGTTCTCAAAATCGGTGGCAGCAGGATCCGGTTGGGCACCGGACGTGTAATATCACAGATCAAAATACATGCATTTTTTTTGCCTTTTGCCAGGTCATATAAGGGTGGTGTTGCGATCGGTTTTAGCAGACTTTTGGTAATCGCGATAGAAGGGTCGGCGACCGCCTTTTGATTTTTCATGGTTAAAACACGTGTATGATCATCGGGTATTTCAATATCCAATCCTGATTTCCCATAGGACATTTGAATTTTCATAATATACCTGTAGAATTCTGTATATATTTATTAATTTTGTTTTTGATTATAAAGCGAAGGATTAAGGTTGGGGTCATTATACATTTTAAATTGTCGATAGAGCTTGTGGCGTTTCTTGCCCTCTTTAAGATCTTGTATCAGTTTGTCAAAAGCCTTACCGAGATCGCTCTGTTGTTCCATGAGAATTTCCTTGCGTGCCCTGGCCTGGGCGCGGTGTTGTTTGCTCACATGTTTTCTCTCTATTTGTTCATCCATGTGAAAAATTTTGAGAGATAGGATGGAGAGCCTGTCAACAATGCTTCCCGGGGTCTCGCTGTTCATATCAGCAGCCTCGGCATTTATACCGTTTTCACGTAATTTTTCATCGAGATAGTGATCCAGACGCTCGATGCCATCGTTTCTTGCCTGATTGTGATTGTCTATTGAACGCTTGACACTGACAATTTCCTCAGGCGGCAAATCTTCTCGCCTCGCATCGTCTTCCAAATGCCAAAGTATATAATTCTGATAATGAATCCATTGAAAGAGCTCTTTAGGTGATGAAAAGTGGTTGGGCTCAATCGGTCCCGTTTCGTGCCAAAGTGAAACCAGATCGGAAAACCATTCCGTTAAAAGATTGCTGTTAAATGTACTGAAATCATCCAAGGGCATTTAATCCTCTGTTTTATCAAAATTAGAATTGAACCAAGTTAGAAAAAATTTTTGACTAATAAAAGGCAAAAATTCAAAAACAGTTTCAGACCTGTTACCCTGATATGATTTCATTGCCTTCTGGCCAGGGCTGCATCAAAAGGTATTGCAGAACCGTTATTGATACAACCCTGTGATCAAGAATTTCGGCGATATCATGAATCGTTAATAACTCGCTTCGCCAATCTCGAGAACAACGTCAATGCGGCGGTTTTTACGGCGGCCTTGTTCGGTTTCATTGCTGGCAACAGGATGGGTTTTTCCAAATCCAACCGCTCTGACGCGACTTTCATTCAAACCCATATTTGCAATCAAATAGCTCTTAACCGAATTGGCCCGATCTATGGAGAGTCTCATATTAGCCGATTCATGGCCCAGGGCGTCCGTATGTCCTTCAATTATGATGGGGGCAGTGTCGAATTCGCGGATGGCTCTCTGAACTTTTGTTAACAAACCAAAATATTCGGCCTGAATCTGACTTTTTCCTGAAGGAAACGAGAGTCCCACCAGACGAAGAACCAAATTTGGCCCTTCCCGCAAAACAATCGCTTCATTTCGATTGAACATGGCTTCAACGCGTTTGATCTTCTCAGCCTGGCGCTTTTCAGCCTCGAGTTTTGCCTCTAATCCGGCTTCCTGCTCTTTGGTCTTGTACAGTTCATTGGATAATTTTTGAATGGTTTGGCGCTGTTCCGCCAATTCCGTGTTTTTTTGGGCCAGTTCATTGCTCAGTTCATTTTTTGATTGTTTTACCGCTTGAATAGCCAGCTGAATCGCCTGCAGCGGCTCGGCCGGACCGCTGTCGAAACGGGGATCAATCTGCAATTCAGTTGCGACTTGATCAACAGACTCCTCCCAGGACAAAATCAGCTGTTCCCAGGTTTTGACATCGTCCTTGTGCTGTTGAACAAGATTGGCAAGGTAAATAGCATGTTTGGCCTGATACTCAGCTTGCTCCGCGGTTTGACGCGCTGTGGCCTGGGCGTTTCGATTGCTGTTGAGTGTGTTCTCAGCTTCGCGCAACAGCACCTGAGCCTTATGGAGGGTAAGCGGAGCAAATTTATCCGCTTTTATATCCTCAGCCTGTTGCAACAGTTTATGCACATTACCGATAATACTCGTTTTTATGGCTTTCAATTCAGCCTGGCGAAACAATCCCACGCCCTCCCGGCCATGTTTAATGGCATCGTTAATGTCGTTGTTTTCAATTTCTTTCATGGCATTGTAAAAACGCTTTTCAGCGTCGTCGTACAAGTCGAGGGCATATTCGGGTGCATTGGCAATCAAGGCATCATCCCGGGCCTGGATCAAGTCCGGAAGTTGTTTTTTGGCTTCCTTTGCATTTCGTTCCGCCATGTCGAGCGCCCGGCTGGCGCGTTCCAGCTTCTCATCAATACCCTTGACATCTTTGCCCTTATTTAAATTTTCCTTTGCATTTTGCAGGTATTTTACCGCATCTTCAAATATTTCCGGTGAAAGCAGGTGCACGTTATCTGCACGATCGGTCTGCATTCTGTCCTGTATATTGACCAGTTTTTGATTTAATTGGGCCAGAATACCCTGACTCTTCTGCTGAGAAAAAAGCGCAGATGTGCCTGCCAACAAAAAAATTGTCAGATAAAAAAAACATGTTTTCATATCAAATTCCTCCCATAGGTTATATGAAAAATAAAAGAAATCAAATTTCATGCCAATTGATTGAATCTGACGGCGTTACGTCCCGGCAAATATCATACTTAATCCTTTAATTTACATAATATTGGTTTTAGCGAAAAAAGCCGTTTGCCAAAGCCGGTACAACAGATACATCGTTTAGGGCATTTGACCATTTTCTTTTCCATGGAACGGGCATATAACCTTAGCCGTTTTCCCTCAAATTCTCCTTCAGGAGTTGAATCTGCTTTTCGGCAGCTGATATTTTTTTTAGCAGATAGGTCTGGTAAATAACCAGGCCGATCCATATCACCATAAAGGCAATGAATAAAAATTTGATATTCATTCTGCGTTCTCCCTGAGGTAAAATAGTTGCGCTTCGACCTGGGCGATGCGGTATCGCATAAAGAGAAGATTTAAAAAAAGCATGGTAAAAGCGAGAACAGAAACCAAAAGGGTAATAATCATATTTGTTTCCATGCCGCCGCCCTCAACATTGCCCAATACCGGAGCCGGGTGCAGAGTCCGCCACCAGCGAATCGACATATAGACAATCGGAACCTGAATAAAAGCGACAATGCCGAAAACAGCGGCAAAACGAGCCCCTTGTTGTCTGTCCTCGGTATATTTACGAATCATAAGGTAGACAATATAGATCAACCAGAGAATAAGCGACGTGGTCAAACGGGCATCCCAGCTCCAATAGGTATTCCAAACCGGTTTTGCCCATAATGGGCCGGTGATAAGGACAAAGGTCATAAACAGAACGCCGGTCTCGGCAGCGCTGAGCGATATAAAGTCCCAAAAGCGTCTTTTTTTCGCCAAATAGGCTATACTGCAGCAAAAAACGATAAAAAAAGCCAGAAAGGCGGTCCAGGCAGAGGCAACATGAAAGTAAAAGATACGCTGAATTTCCCCCATTGTTGCTTCCGCAGGTGCAAAGATAAAAACAAAAAACAGGGCAACCGTCATACTCAGACAGGTCAAAAGAAAAAGTATCAAATGAACAGGCATGAGACTAGTCCGTTTAATTTAGTCTTCAACAACATATTTGTATAAAAAACTGCAAAGAGTGGTAAAGATGAGGTCAAAACCAATCAAGATGCGTACCCAGGGCATTATCTCCGCCAGGGGTTTGGCATTGAGTAAAAAAGCTGTACTTTTGACCGCTGCCAATATAACCGGTATGGTAACCGGAAACAGCATGATCGGCAACATTAATTCTCTGGAGCGTGTATGCAAAGAGATCGCAGAAAATAGCGTACCCACAGACGCAAATCCGATATTGCCCAAAACAAGAAGAAGGAATAACATTGGAATAAATTTAATGATATCCAGATTCAAAAGCACGACCATAACAGGAAGCGACACCATCTCAATGATCATCATAAAAATAACGTTACCGACAAGTTTTGCAATATAAATCGATCCACGACTGACCGGACAAAGCAGCAGTCCTTCCATTCTGCCATTTTCATATTCTCGCATAAACGACCGGTTAAGCCCCAGGGTACCGGCAAAGATAAAGGCAACCCATAACAATCCCGGCGTGTGTCGCTGCACAGCCTGAATGCCGATATCATAGGTAAAGTTAAAAATTAAAATTATGGTCAGTGAAAATATGATCATCGAAAGCAAAATTTCCTTGCTCCTCAGTTCAATCAATAGATCCTTGGAGACCAGATGAATGATGTGTCTTATATCAGCCAAGT
The DNA here is from genome assembly GCA_014728085.1 of Candidatus Zhuqueibacterota bacterium. Lineage (GTDB taxonomy): Bacteria > Zhuqueibacterota > Zhuqueibacteria > Residuimicrobiales > Oceaniaggregativiventaceae > Oceaniaggregativivens_A. The sequence continues at coordinate 19,667 of WJMF01000159.1, read as the reverse complement.
AAAATCACTCCTGAATCCTGGTATTCTTAGCGCAAATTTTCCTTCAATTCCTGACTGGTGATATGAAGAGATAATTTATCCAAAACGAGGCTTCCGTCCTTTAAAATCAAAACACGATCGCTTTGATGAATGGCATGTTCTATATCATGGCTGGCGGACAGGAGCGTTACCTTGTGAGTTTTCAGATTTTCGATAAACTGATTAAACATATCCCTGGAGGAAACATCAAGCCCGGTTAAAGGCTCATCCAGGAGCAATACAGGGGGACGATGTAAAAGCGCTCTGGCCAGTAAAAGTCTTTGCAACATTCCTCTGGAATAGATTCTGACCATATCGAAACGGCGGTGAAAAAGATTCACACTTTGTAGTACATCGTCAATTCGTTGATCCAATTTTGCAACATCAAACATTTTACCATAAAATCGGAGATTTTCCACAGCATTCAAATCCTGATACAGATAGCTTTGGTGGCTGACGACGCCGATACAGGAACGGATCTTATCTGCTTTTTCGAGTAAATCAAAACCCGCTATGGAAGCTGAACCATTTGATGGTTTGAGCAATGTCGCAAGAATTTTAACCAGTGTGGTTTTCCCGGCACCGTTACTGCCGAGCAGTGAGACATGTTCGCCTTTTGAAATTTTAAAGGAGAGATTCCTTAAAACGCGTTGAGAGCCAAAGTACTTTTCAATTTTGTCGACGATAATCATATCAGGTTTTATGCTGAAGGTTTTGATGCATAATTTCGATATTTTCCAGACGCCTAAACCGCTGTTTAAAACGATCACTATCGGGATCCAAACGGGATAATGCATGCAGCAATTTCTGCTTTTCGCTTTTGAGCTTTTTCAAGTCAGGATGTTCAGACGGTCCATCGGGGGACTTTATGATCGAAACAAGATATGTCACGATCAGGATACCACCGAACAGCAATATAATAATGGTGTTTGAAAGGCCCTGGTGCGGGATGTGCAGCTGCAGAACAATACGGCCATCCCGCTCAAGATGTTGTGCCTTGAAGCGAAGATAAGGAATGCCACGGATATTAAAAGGTCCCATAAACTGTAGCTGCTCGGATGTAACTTTAATATCAGGATTGTTTATAAAGACTTCATATGTCCGCGTGGGCAGACCGGGTTTAAGAACAAGCGTTTTGTCGTTGCCATTCCAGGGAACAAAATATGAATATGAAATCTGACGTGTTCCGGGCAGGAAAATGCCCATATCATAAACGCGATTATTCAGGGCCACCATTTTGGCATCGCTGTTCTCGGAGGGCGTGAAATTAAAACTCGATACAGGTAGCGGATAAATAAATGTCGCCATCCCGGCCGGTGTTTCAGGAAAGGCATTGACGACCGTATAGTCCAGAGGGTTTCTGATAATACGATTTTCCCGCATAAACAGCGCGTCTCTGCCCTGGTCGATGATCAAATGATGCATAACGGTGTGGAGCGAATCTGCAGAATGAGTGGAATCATAAACGACAAGAACATTTTCGTCTTCGCTCAGTAACGGTTGGGTAAAATAGCGAACGCCCTGATATTCCGAGCTGGCATAATACCGTATGGTGGTATCCCTTCTGCTCACCGTAAACATAAAGCGTCCATTTTGCAAGGCAGGATGCTCTTCAACAGCCTCGGGCATACGCCTGGCAGGGTCGAACCTCAACAATTCCACCAAAAGTCCGCTTACAGCACTGCTGTCTTTGGACCCATTGACCACCCGGCCCTGAATGACGCCGGCACAGGTTTTCAGGGGAAAAACGAAAATCCCGGCAATGAAAACGGAGAGATATATTTTTAGCCTAAACCACGGCATATTAATCCCTTAGTTTAAACCCACACTGTGAACAATACCTGTCGGATCGGGTGAATGTTTGGCCACACTGGGGACAATAGTTTAATTTCACCTCGTTCGTAACCTTACCCCTGAGCTGATCAAGAAGGTTCTCCTCAAGTTTGCTGTATTTCATCCCCATCAATTTTTCGATTTGCTGAATGGTTTTGTCTAGATTCGCCTGCAGCTCAGCTTGCATCGATTCAAAGGATGCCTTGTCAAGACGATCCAGCGTATAGTCGTGTTCGAGATTCTTTTGTTCGGATTGCAAATACTCCTTTTGTTCCAATAGGATTTGCATTCGTTCATATTGAAGCTGTTTTCCATATGACGGCTGAAACAATGGCCATGTCACATAGATAGAAATCAGAACGATCAATATAGATATAAACAAAAACATCATAGGGCCTCACTGCCGAACAGCTCGCGATTTATTTGTAAAGGCCAAAAGCGTGCCGAGAACCATAACAGCACCACCAATCCACATCCATAAAACCAGCGGATTAATGAGGATACTGGCGGTTATCCGCTGATTTTCTTCATCGCTTTTGGCGAGAATGATATAGACATCTTCCCGCAGGTTGGAATAAATTCCCACTTCGGTAACCGGTTGATAATTTCGATGGAATATTTTTTCCGAGAACAGAGTCCTGGTATTGGGCCGACTTTTATTCAGCACAAATCGGGCCCGGTCGATATGAGTATCGCCGCGGTCCACATGCTGCAAGCCGGTATAGTGAATTTGATAATTCGCAATTGCAACGGAATCACCCGGTTCGAGGGTTACTGTTTTTTCAATCGAATAAGCAGATGATCCAATGATTCCCAGAAAAAGAAGCAATATACCGATATGAACCAAAAATCCACCATATCGTTGCCGGTTCTTTATAAAGAACCGAAAAAAACCGAGCGAGCCATTGTCTTTTGCGCTATTTTTATATCGTAAAAGTTGTCTGCTAAATTCAAAAAGCACCGATATCATGGCAAAGGCAAAAACCGCAAATGCAATGAGTGGCAGCATTTCTCTGACGCCGGCCAGAACCAGCAAAACAACGACGAGGCAGGTCGTGGTTGTTGAGATGGCAAAACGTGAAAGCAACTTTTGAAAACGGGTTTTTTGCCATGAGAAGAGAACACAGATACCGAGAATAAAAAACAACGTCAAACCGACCGGCACTGAAAGAGCATTGAAAAATGAACTACCCACCGTCAATTTTTCCCCACTGATTGCTTCGGAGATAGCCGGGAACAGGGTGCCGACGAGAATGCTGACCATAAAAATGGTCAATAAAATATTGTTCAGGAGAAAACTACTTTCCTTTGAGGTCCACGAGTCGATGCGGGCCCTGCTGGACAAAAGCGGAGTCTGACGGATAAGCAGAATAAAAGAGCCAATTAAAACAATGGCAAGGAACAATAAAAAAGCAGGACCAAGATTCGATACGCCAAAGGCATGTACCGAGGAAATCAATCCGCTTCTGGTGATAAAAGTGCCAAAGATGGTCAGAGCAAAGGTGATGATGATGAGGCTAAAATTCCATTTTTTGAACATACCCCGTCGTTGTTGTATGATAACAGAGTGGATAAACGCAGTACCGGTTAGCCAGGGCAACAGCGATGCATTTTCCACCGGGTCCCAGGCCCAATATCCTCCCCACCCCAGCTCAACATAGGCCCATTGCATCCCCAGGATATTTCCGATGGTGAGAAATAGCCAGGCAAACAGACTCCATCTTCGTATGCTGAAGAGCCAATAATCATCCGGTTTTTTGCTTAAAAGCGCTGCAATGGCATAGGAAAAGGGAATGGTATAAGCGACAAAGCCGACATAGAGTGCCGGGGGATGGAAAATCATCGCCGGATTTTGCAGCAAAGGATTCAGTCCGATTCCGTCTTCAGGGGTAAAGGGTGTTGTCGCAAAGGGATTGGACTTGAAAATCAGCAGATAAAGGAAAAAGGAAAGAGTAACGGATAAAACTGCCAATGTACGGCTAAAAAAGAAGGTATTTTTGTGCGGGGTGCGAAGCATAACCCCCCAGGTAAAGAAAGACAGCAACAGCGCCCAAAACAACAATGAACCTGCCTGGCCGGCCCAAAAAGCGGCTATGGTATAGGCTATGGGAAGCGAGCGGTTGGTATATTGTGCCACATATTCAACCTGAAAATTTCGCGACAGCAAGGCATAAAGCAACAACAGACTGGATGTGACGATCATTAAAAATGCTATGAGGGTTGCCCGCTGCGCACTGGCAATAACCGAATGAAAGCGCTTCTTATCCGCTCTGAAATACAGAAACGACGCATACAATGTCAGCACAAAGGCAATAACCAGAGAGTATTGACCAAAAAGAATCAAGCCTGAATCCTGTTTTAGAATTGGTTACCAATCAACACAAAATAGAGACTATCACAACCCCTGCCCTGGATCGCTCCAAATGCACCGGGGATTTTCTGAATGCTGTTTTTCAGGTTTTATCAGCCGTTCCAATAATATCGGCTATTCATGGACAGATTTGAATATTATCGATACTATTTTACACAATAGAGCCTAAAAAAACAGAGATCATCCGAATACCGGAATACGAATATATGAAATAGCGACTGAATGCGCAACAGAAAACTGGCCGGGAGATTACCACGACAAAAAAACAAGGCACTGCGGCCCGGCAGCCGGGTTCAGCCGGTTCTATTTTTTCCAGAATTCGGGGACAAAGAGAATAATGACCGTATAAATTTCCAGACGACCCAGCAACATAAAAAGAGACAACAGCCATTTTCCGGCAAGAGGAATAGCGGCATAATTATCGGTAGGCCCGACATCTGCAAGACCGGGGCCGATGTTGCCCAGTGTCGCAGCCACACTGGCAATTGCGGTGATAAGATCGAGGCCCATGAGGGCCATGCAAAAGGATCCGCCGACGAAGATAAGCATATAAAGGATAAAAAAGGCGAGGATATTGGTTATAACATCCGGGGATATAACCCGTCCTCCAAGACGAACTGGAATATATGCATTGGGATGCAGCAATTTTTTAATTTCAGTAACACCGTGTTTGAGCAGAAGCATAATGCGAATGATTTTAATTGAACCCCCGGTTGAACCGGCACAACCGCCGATAAACATCAGTATAAGCATAACAAACTGACCCGATGAAGACCAGATCTCAAAGTCATCCGTCGCATAACCGGTCGTGGTGACAATGGAGACAACCTGAAAAGCTGCCGACCGAATGGAATCGACAACTGAATAATTGACAGAAAAATAGATAATCGGCGCTGTGATGAGCAGGCAGGTCAGAATAAATAAAAAGTAAAAACGAAATTCCCGGTCTTTATGATAACTCTTCCACTCTCCTTTGAGGGCTCGATAGTGAAGGCTGAAATTGGTACCAGCGATAAGCATAAACAGAATGATGATGCCTTCGATATAAAAAGAGTCGAAATGAGCAATGCTGGCGTTTTTGGTTGAAAACCCTCCTGTCGCCACAGTGCCGAATGTATGGCAAAGAGCATCAAAAAGAGACATACCCCCAAACATCAACAGGAGCGTTTCTGCAAAAGTTACAACCAGATAGACCCCCCAAAGAATTTTTGCGGTTTCCTTAATTCTGGGTTTCAATTTGTCCGGTGATGGTCCGGGTACTTCGGCTTTAAAAAGTTGCATGCCGCCAACACCGAGAAAGGGCAGAATGGCGAGCGAAAGGACAATAATCCCCATACCTCCCAACCAGTGCGTCTCACTGCGCCAGAAGAGAAGTCCATGCGGCAGGACTTCAATATTGGTGAGAATACTGGCCCCGGTGGTTGTAAATCCTGACATGGTTTCAAAAAAGGCATCCGTATAGGAGGGCACAGCGCCATAGAGCACGAAGGGCAGTGCACCAAAAGCGGCCATGGTCGCCCAGCCAAAAACCACGATCGCAAACCCCTCCCGTACGCGTAGTTCCGGTTTGGTTTTGGTGGAGGCATAAAAAATCAAACCGGTTAGCATCGTGATCAGGATTGAAGCGGCAATCGCCCACGCATCCCCATCCTGGTAATAGAAAGCAAATGCCAACGGTGCGAACATAGAGACCGCTTCAAAAAAAAGCAGGATGCCGATAATGTGAATAACGGTTTTCAAGTTCATCAGAATTAATTCGCAAATAATTTTTCAACTTTGATCATTGCATCCGGTTTGGTAAAAACGATCAATTTATCCCCTGGTGTAAGTTTTGTGCTCCCGACAGGGACGATAACGTCCTTGCCCCGAGTGATCACACCGATCATTGCATCTCGGCTCAATTTTAACGATCTTAATTCCTTTCCGGCGACCTTTGAATCTGAAGAAATTTCGATCTGCAAGATTTCGGCATCAATGCCTCTCAGGGTGGCGAGCGAAACGATATTACCGCGTCTGATAAAACGCAAAATCGCATTGGCCGTAATGGTTTGCTTGTCGACAGCGGCATCCACCCCGATTGAGGACATGATCGGCAAATAATCCGAACGGTTTACCAGAGCCAGCGAGCGAACGACACCGAGGTGTTTTGCCATCAAACAAGAGAGGATATTGGTCTCTTCGTCATCGGTTACAGCAATATAGCTGTCCATGTCCATAATACCTTCTGCAGCAAGCAAATCAAGGTCGGTGCCGTCGCCAACGATAAGAAGCGTTCTCTGCAGCTTTTCGGCAATTTTTGTGCTTTTATTCAGGCTGGATTCGATCAATTTGACATTCAGCTGTTTATCGCGTTCAAGTTCTGCGGCGACGAGACGGCCGACTTTGCCGCCGCCCAGAATCATGATCTTTTCCATTTTTTCTTCATTCTTGCCGACGATCTGCAACAAGCGTGACACCAGTTCTGTTTTGGTGATGAAAAACAGCTGATCTCCTTTGTTGATGATATCCTTGCCGGAAGGAATAATCGTCTTATTGCCCCTGAAAATCGCGATGACGCGAAACAGAATATCCGGATTTTCCTTGTCGATTTGCTCCAGTGTTTTATTGATAATCCGGGCATCCTGCTCCAGGCGCAGGCCGATAAGCTGAACCCGTCCCTGCTCGAATTCGATAATATCGGTTGCAGCCGACCGCCTGACCAACAGAACCAGTTCTCTGGCGGTTTCTTCTTCCGGGTGTATAATCAGATCAATACCGAGATCTTTTTGCGATAGTTTCGCATCAGGGCGGCTGAATTCGCTGTTGCGCAGTCTGGCGACCTTGCGTTCAACCCCTGATTTTGAGGCGACCAGACAAGCCAGAATATTGACCTCGTCAATCGCAGAAACCGCGATAAGCATATCACAGCGTTCAAGGCCGGCCTCAATCAGAGTCTGGGGCGAGGCACCATTGCCTTCCACCACCATTGCATCCAGCGTTTCCATTGCCTTGCGTGCAACATCCGGATCCTTTTCAACAACGATAACATCGTGATTTTCCAGACTCAGATAGCGACTTAGCTGAATGCCCACGCGACCGGCGCCAACAACCATTATTCTCATAACCAATCCCACATCATAATTCAAAGATAAATAAACTTGAACAGAAAATGATTTATCCATATTGTTCAAAGTATACGATTTATTTCAGATAGATCAATTTCTGTGTTTGTTTCTGGTGCTCCGCAGTCAGAACCATAATGTATAAACCCGATGCAACCGGCTGCCCGCCTTCATCCCTTCCATTCCAAATCATTTTATAAAACCCTGCTGCGGTTTGCCGATCCCAGAGCGTTTTGATGATTTCACCCAATTGATTACAGATGACAATGGTTACCGGTGATAGCCGGGGAACGGAAAATTGTATACGGGTGCTCTGGTTGAAGGGGTTGGGATAATTGGGAAAAAGAGCAAAGCTGACAGGAGCTCTATTGTCTGCGGGAATCAGAGCAGAAACCGAAGCAAAATGAGCAATCCACTCGCTGCAGGTGTTGACCAGGAGAGTCATTTCATTCGAAATATGGCCCGTCGACCATTCTTTAAAACCCCATCCGGAATCAGCCTTTGCAACAAGGGTGATGTTATCCCCGGCTCTTACCCACAAGCCCGGTGGTGACGGATCAATTGTACCGGCATTTGCTGGTGAGACAGCAGTGGACAGGAAATACAGGGAATCATAAATCGCGCAAAATACAGAGTCTGTATCTGTAACCGTCACATCCAATTTCGGTTCAGGATATTGATTCCATGCCGTAAAGCGATATTGTTTACATCCATCGAAAAGCACACTATCCATTGCCTCTATAATGTGCCGGCTGCTGTATACCCAGTCAAATACGGTCGGTTGATCATAATGCTGTCCATCCACAAAAAATGGAACGGATAATGGTTTGGTTGAAACAAGGTATCGACCTCTTGCAAATTGGCGGCCGGGTTTATACTGAATGTTTAAAGTTGTATTTTGCCTGATTACACCGGTAGAGTCAATAAGCATATCGATGCTATCGGCCAACGTCAATTCAGGATTAATATCTCCTGAAGGGATAACCGAGCTATCCCATTGCAACAACAGCGAATCTTCAAGTCCGCTGATATTTACTTGCCACAGAATTAAAGAATCCTGGTTTGAGCGGATATCCCTGGTGAGGGCTGAAAATATCCCTTTTCCCTGAAAATAGGCCCAGATACTCGCAGGTGCAGGCGGGGGGGCCAATCCATCCAGAGCGATATCAAAGCTGTCGGTCGCTTCCGGGTGCGTACCGAAAGCAAGGGTCGCTTTAATGCGCTCATTTTTCAGCTGAAGAGGCATTTCCCAGGGGGTGGTAACCAACTCCGATGCAGGAGAATGAACAGAAAGAACCAATAACAATAATAAGATATTCTTTTTCATCAAAAGTCACTCTGCCTTTTTCCGTTGAACAAAATTGATTTTATAGAGTATACAATATACAACATCACATGATTTCTGTCGAGTAAAAAATACTACATTCAAATGAAATATGCAAACATACAACTCTTTTATTGAGGGAACCTGCAGGGAGTGGTGGCGTAGAATTTTGGCATAATTTGTGATGATAAAACAAGGTTTTTCCTCCTGTCATATAATCAGTTGTGACAATATAGGATAATTCTGAATAGTAAATTTTCATCTTGAAATTAACGGAACCTTTTACTAAATTACACAAATTTCAACGCTAAGAAGGAATATGGTACAATGGATTTGATATTTTACGCATCGCTCATAACACTCGGAGGGCTGGGATTGTTGTTCGGTGCGGGGCTCGCATTTGCGTCGAAAAAATTCGCAGTGGATATTGATCCCAAAGTCGAGCAAATTATCGAGACCCTGCCCGGTGCCAATTGCGGTGCCTGTGGGTACCCGGGTTGTAGCGCTTATGCAGAAGCGGTTGTGGCAGGTAATGCCCCACCCAACAAATGTATCCCGGGCGGCGAAGATGTAACGCAAAATATAGCATCGATCCTGGGTATCACCGGGGTTGAATCAGCGGAAGCAAAAGTGGCGGCCATACGGTGTCAGGGCGGTAAAGAAGAAGCGGTTGAAAAATTTATCTATAGCGGCATTGAAGATTGCCATGCGGCCCTTTTAATCAACGGCGGCCATAAAGCCTGCCGCTATGGGTGTTTGGGTCTCGGGTCTTGCGCCAAAGCCTGTCCGTTCGATGCAATCGAAATGAATAAAAACGGTCTTCCCGTTGTTATAGAGGATAAATGCACCGGTTGCGGGGTGTGTGTACAAACTTGCCCCAGAAATATTATTGAACTGATACCAATATCTCAGAACGTTTATCTGGGTTGTGTATCAAAAGACCGCACCAAAGCGGTAAAATCCGTGTGCAAGGTCGGGTGCTTTGCCTGCCAGCTCTGTACAAAACCCAAAGTCGCACCGTCGGGAAGCATTGAAATGGAAGGCAACTTGCCGGTGATTCGCGATATTCATAATGAAGAAGAACTCTTCGCAGCCTATGATAAATGTCCGGCTCACTCTTATGTGATTCGGGGAGAACGACCGGTTCAAAAAGAAGAGCAAAAAGTCGAAACAGAAAAACAATAATATAAAGGTAATAGATTATGGCTGAAAATTTTGATCAAAAAGTATCCAGCGTACTGGAAACCATTCGTCCGATGTTACAGGCTGATGGCGGGGATGTTGAATTGATATCTGCAGATGATGATGGTGTGGTCAAGGTAAGACTACAGGGCGCTTGTGGATCATGTCCGATGGCACAGATGACGCTGAAAATGGGTATTGAGCGGGAGCTCAAGAAACAGGTGCCGGAAGTAAAAGAGGTTGTATCTGTAAAATAACCACTTGGATTTTTGAATCTATCTTATGGGCCAGTTTTACACTGGCCTTTTTTATATAGAGGAAGAGTGATGTCTGAACAAATCAAAGCGGTCTCCCTGATTTCAGGAGGTATGGATAGTGCACTGGCCACAGCTCTCATCCAGGACCAGGATATTAAAGTTATCTCACTGATCTTCATTACTGGTTTTGATGCGGCTGAAACCCGGCCCTTCATCTTCAATCCGGAGGTCGACCCGCAGGAATTACCGCTGAAATCCCGTAAAGCCGCAGATCGCATCAATTCCGAATACCGGATTCTTGATATAAGAAATGATTTCTGGCGACTGATAAAGAACCCGCCGAACGGGTATGGCTCGGGATACAATCCCTGTATGGATTGCAGAATTTTCATGCTGAAAAAGGCAAAGGAGGTGATGAAAGAGCTTGGAGCTTCCTTTATCATTACGGGTGAGGTTCTCGATCAACGACCATTCACACAAAACATGCAGAGTTTGCGAAGAATCGATAAACTGGCCGGTGTCAAGGGTTTGGTCCTTCGGCCGCTATCGGCCAGGCTCTTTGACCAAACCATTGCAGAGCGAAAAGACTGGGTCGACCGGAACAAATTATTGGCCATCCATGGCCGAAGGCGAACAGTACAGCATAAACTCGCCAGCCGATATGGCCTTTTGCATATAACGTCCGCCGGCGGAGGCGGATGTTTATGTATAGATCCTTATTTTGGTAAAAAAGCAGCTGATTTATTTTTAAATACTGACAAAGAAGGTCTTGACAAGGATGATTTTGAGTGGTTAAAGTTCGGGCGCCATTTTCGCTTGTCGCCGCAGGCAAAACTCGTCGTCGGACGTGACTGGGTCGAGAGTGACCATATTGAACGACTATCACGGAAAACGACAGCAAAACTTTTATCACCCCGGGATAATCAAGAATCCAAAGCTGCGCTGCAGGGGAACACAAGCGAACAGGATGTGCAGACAGCGCTTGCCATTCTGACCGGCTATCTCCGCCCGCAAAGAGAACAGCATCCTATTTGGTTAATCGAAAACGGCAAGAAAGAACTGTACTGGACCAATGCCCGTTCGAAAGAGGACTTTATCGACTTTATGATTTGATGTCGGTATGACATTGGCGGTAAATGGAATACAACCCCTTTAGCGTTAAAAAAGGCTCGCTTTCATGGATCGTTTCCAGCCGGTTTATAATCAATTTGCTCAATCCTCCGGTGGCGATAACCGGAACGTTTTCACCCATTTGCCTGTGAATTCGCCTCACCAACCCATCGATCATTTCCACCGCTCCAAAGAGCAGTCCGGATTGCATACTCGTTTCCGTTGAGGTACCGATAACCGACGCGGGAAAGGACAAACCGACCAGCGGTAATCTGGCGGCTTGTTGATGCAAAATTTTTGCCGAGGTTTCAATGCCGGGAGCAATAATACCGCCAAGATATTCACCCTGATCGGAAATAATATCAAATGTCGTTGCCGTACCAAAATCGACAACGATTACAGCCTGATTCAGCAGCTCAAACGCGGCCACCGCATTACAAATACGATCTGCACCAACATTGGAGGGATTGTCATACAGAATCTTGAGACTGATATTCAGGGTATAATCGACAAAAAGAGGATCGAGACCCAAATATTTGTTGGCCATCTTTTTATAAACCGGATCCATATCCGGCACAACCGAAGACACCGCCAGGCCGGTAACCTCGTTTATGTTAAATTGATTGGCTCTGCATATGGACTCTAAAAGTACCCAGGTCTCATCTTCAGTTCTTTTGGGCATACTTGATAATCTCCAGGTTGCAGATAAGGTTTGCTGCCGGAATAATCCTGCTGCAATGTGCGTATTGCCGATATCAATAGCTAAAAACATGCTGACATCTCCGATAATGAACACTCTCCAGAATAGATGATTATTTCCTGACCTTGCTTATCCAGAATCGCTCCTCCGTCTCTGCGAATTCCTTTAAAAATAGCGGTGTACGTTTCCGTGTGGGTAGAAATCGTTACGCTTTTAAAAAGATGACAGCAGAGTTGATTCCATTCCCTGCATATTCGGTCAGGATCAATGCAGAGTCGACCCCGAGAATAATAGGATTGCATCTGATGAACAATTTCCGTCATCAATGCATTTTTATCTATTTTTTGCTTGCTGAATGAGGACAAAGAGACAGATTTTTGAGGTAGCCTGGTCAAATCCTCGTTTTGGTGGTACAGGTTCAATCCCATACCGACAACCAGGCCCAGCGGATGCGTTTGTTTGAAGACGCTTTCGATTAAGATACCCCCGACTTTGTTTCCATCGTACATTATATCATTGGGCCATTTAAGCTTTAATTGAATACCGCTCAGGTTTTTCACAGCTCTGCTTACCGCGCAGGCCGGAAAGAGGGCAAATGCCGAATATGCTTCCATTTGAACGGGTTTATAAATAAGGGACATGTACAAACCAAGGCCTTTTGCCGAAAACCAGCGGCGTTGATGCCGCCCTCTTCCATGCGTTTGCTCTTCAGCAGTGATCAGAGTTTCCTCCGAACATTGATTTCGCAGTAACATTTTGGCAACATCATTGGTTGACGTAACGCGCTGATACTGTATTATTTGTGGTTCTTTCACACCAGACCCTTTTCCAGAGGATGATATTGATGATGAACTTTTTTCAAGTATTCCTTGTCCAAATGGGTGTAGATTTGTGTGGTGATAATGTCGGCATGTCCGAGCATTTCCTGAACAGCTCTCAAATGCGCTCCCCCTTCAATGAGATGAGTGGCAAAGGAATGACGCAGGGTGTGGGGACTGATAAACTTTTGGATATTCGCTTCCCGAGCCCGTTTCTTAACCAGATTCCAGACACTTTGTCGGCTTAATTTTTTGCCAAAGCGATTCAAAAAGAGAATATCCCCTCCAACGCCAAGGGAGGCAAGCCTCCTTCTGACCTGCTCCATGTATAGCTTTGTCCATCTCAATGCAGTCCGTCCTACAGGTACCAGCCGTTCTTTTTTGCCTTTGCCGAATACGCGGATGAATTGATCCTGCCAAAAGACATCCGAACATTTGATCTGTATCAATTCAGATACTCGAACGCCAGTGGCATAAAGCATCTCCAGTAATGCCCGGTCTCTCAATCCATTATCACTGCTGCTATCGGGGGCTTTTAGCAACAGGTCTATTTCGTCGATATCGAGAACCTCTGGCAATTTCATCCAGGGTTTGGGAATTTTTATATTTTCGGTAACATCACGGTCGAGTATATTCTCACCTATCATGAATCTGTGAAATCCCCTTGCCGCTGATAAACTTCGCGATATCGAAGCAGCACACAGATGATTTTCATGCAGGTTGGCGATAAAAGTTGAAATATGTTGCTGGCGGATTTGTTGAGGGGAATCGATTTGATTCTCTTCTAAAAAACGAATATAGCGTTCGAGATCCCGCTGGTAGGCAATAACAGTATTTTGGGATACTTGTCTTTCGATTCGCAGATAGTCGATAAAGCTGTGCAATAGATCATATAAGGTCACCGTCGTCATTCTTCATCGTCATCTGGTATGTTATCATTTTCGGGTAAAATATGTTCGGCCAATGAGAGTGAAATGCCGGACAGCATGACCTCAGGACCCAGCTGGGTAAAATCACCGGATAAAAGCTTTGTATCGACATTGGCGTAAAGTGAACACCCTCCTTCACTCTCAACGGCCAATCCGGACAAGCGCTCGCCGCACTCCCCGATAAAAGTCACTTCACCAAGCATTTCACTAACCACATATCCGGTGCAAAAGTGCAGCTGCAGATGCGAGCTGGTGGTATAAACGGAGATCAAATTACCGGTTTTTTCGCCAATAGGGATATCCGGATAGATCTCAAGAGCCAGATGTCTTTTGCTGTCTGTGTTTTTAATGACAAAACGATAATTATTGCCCTTGTATTTGTAATCAACACCCAATACTTTTGCGATTCGCTCTATATCCGTTTTGCTAAATACTTTTTTCATCATCAATCCTTTTCCATAATGACGTTTGCTGACAAAAAAAACCCCACACACCGCGGGGCAATCTTCAGTACTAATAACGGACTTTACGTACAATTGTTTCACCTCAAGTGACATAATATACAAAGCACGTGGGCATTAGTCAAGAGGTAATTCAATTTACGGGCGATACATTCTAGCGGATGCCGGCTCTGATCTCTCCAATCGCTTGCGAGATATCATCGGATTTAAAAATAGCGGTTCCTATTACCAGAACGCCGGCACCGGCATTGCAGACGATAGGAGCGGTGTTTTTATCGATTCCTCCATCCACCTCGATGTCATAATCATAGGAATATTTTTCTTTCTGCTCAGCCAGCCAGTTAATTCGCTTTAGCGATGATTTTATGAAAGACTGGCCGCCAAAACCCGGCTCCACAGACATGACCAGTACTAAATCGACCAATTCCAGTATCGGTTCGAGAATTGTCACCGGCGTTGCCGGATTGAGAGTTACACCGGGACTGGCACCAAGCTTGCGGATGGTTTCCAGCGTACGCCAGAGATGAGGACAGGCTTCCACATGTACCGTAAGGGTATTTGCACCCGCCTCAACGAATTGTGGAATAAACTCATCAACGCGATACATCATAAGATGCACATCCAGAGGTAAATCGGTAATTCGGCGTAGCGTTTGTACCATCATGGGACCAAATGTCAGATTGGGAACGAAATCACCATCCATAACATCAAGGTGTATCCAATCCGCTCCCCCGGCAACAGCTTGATTCACCTGGTTTTGCAAACAGGTAAAATCGGCATTTAAAACAGATGGTGCTATCTTGACCATGATTCACTCTGCTCCTCTATTCCATGTTTTAATTGACTGATAACCAGGTTTAACGTATCTCCGCGATCGACTTCAAGTCCTGCTTCAAAAGACTGGCTGATGACAGTGTTGGGTAACAATTTATCGGTTTTTTGCCTGTTTACTTTGCCCAATGTCAGGCCGGCCTTTTTGATTTCTCTCAGGGCTTCCTGCAATGACTTTCCAACCAGGTTTGGTACGATATAAATCGTCGGTTCAACGCCCAGGCTTACGGTTAGGTCCACTTGTTCGCCAACGGAAACAAGTCTGCCGATTTCGATGGACTGTTCGCTGACCACACCGTCGGGCAAGAATTCATCAATTTCATAAGAAATCTGTCCGACTCTGAGATTATGGTCGGAAAGCACAAATTTGGCGTCGCGCTCTGCCAATCCGACCAGCTTTGGCATTTCGATGACGCGTTGGCCTTTACCGACGGTTAAATAAATTCTTCTTCCCTTTTTGACGGTCGAACCCGGCTCGGGATTTTGGAAGATAACGAATCCCGGAGGAAAATTTTCATCGTATTTTTCCGCGGCTTTGACGATTTTGAGATCTTTTTGTTTTAAAATTTTCTCTGCTGCGCTATAACTCAGATTGCACACATTGGGAACCGCGATTAATTGATGTTGGCGCGTATAAAACGGCAAGATCAGATAAATCAACAATACAATAATACCGGCTAAAGAACCGGTAAAAATCGCTACAAATTTTACATTTTCCCTGCTGAATATCTGCTTTAATTTCATGTGTTTATCCATAAATTATTAAGATTTCGTCATTTTTACACAAAAACTTCCATCCATATCTTCTTTATGTTGAAGTGTTTTAATATATCCTTCCCTGTTCGTAAAAGCTCTGAGAAACGGTTGTTCCGGTGCCACGACATGAAAATCAGCGTGTTTTTGCAGAAACTCTGAAACGATCTGTTCATTCTCTTCTCTCTCGATTGTACACGTACTGTAGACCAGAGTTCCACCGCTATTGAGCATATCTGCTGCGGTGTCGATCAGGTTTTGTTGTATTGTCTGCAGTTCTGCTATATCATGCTTTTGACGGCGCCATCGTAAATCCGCTCTTTTTGCCAACACACCGTGCCCGGAACAGGGGGCATCCAGCAATATGGCGTCAGCTTGTTGCACCACCGGATATCGGCCATCGGATAGCAGCAGCTGAATGGAATGCAGACCGAGGCGTTGAGCAGCATCGCGTATCAGAGAGATTCGATTTCGCTGCAGATCATTGGCGATTATGGTCGTTTGATCCTGAACAAGCTCAGCCATATGGGTGGATTTGCCGCCGGGTGCAGCACAGAGATCGACGATACGACCCTTACGTTGAGGTGCCAACACATGAGCTACCATTCCGGCGCTTGCATCCTGTATGGACAGTAAACCGTCTTTCAGCGGAGCTTGAAGATGATGGAAATCACTCGATAACTTGAAAAAATCAGGTAAAAAAAGTGCCTCGAAATCTATTCCGCGTTGCTGCAACATATGTTTAAAATGCTCGCCTGATATTTTCACCGGATTGCGGCGAAAGCAGACATCCGGTCTGCGATTATTGGCGCGACACAGCGCCTGTGCCTGTTTTCGTCCAAAGGCATTGATCCATTTTTCAACCATCCATTCCGGATGCGAGGTTTCCAATGCGATGGCACGAACCGGATCGTACTTTATATCAGGAAAAGTGACCTTTTGCGGAGTTCTCAAATAGCTGCGGAGAACAGCATTTATCATGGACGCGGCGGCTCTGTTCTCATAATGTTTAGCCATTTCCACACTTTGATGGACAACCGCATATGCCGGAACGGATTGCATTTCCGTTACCTGATAAAATGCCAGGCGTAAGATAAAGCGGGTTTTGTCACTCAACCGCTTTTGAGGCTTGTTGAGAAAATGACCGGCGATCCAATCGAGCCTCTTTTTTAACCGAACGGTTCCGCGTACGAGGTCATTGATAAATGCCTTATCCCGGTCTGAAAATTGTTCCTGTTGTAAAAAAGCATTGATAACAATATCCGAAAACGCACCGTCGAGCTCGATCCGCTGCAGTATCATCAGGGCAGCCTTGCGGCTGTTTGTAAATTGTTTCGATTTATTCTGCATGTTTTTGTTGAAAACGCGCATCCGGCGGTAAACGGTATCCGCGTAAAAATTCATCTGCACGCATCTGCTTTTTGCCGGCCGGTTGTAAGGTTAAAATTTCAAGCAATCCACGGCCGGTTTTTATCAACAGCCGATCCGGACTGGATTCGACGACAAGTTGCCCGTTTCCGTTCGCAGGAGCTTCAGGATCACTCACTTTTGAGCGGATAAATTTAATATATTTATCATCAAGGTATGAAAAAGCTCCCGGATAAGGAGATAATCCTCTTATCAGATTGTGAACCGATACAGCGGATTCAGACCAGTCTATGGCGCCCAGGTCTCTGAAAATTTTCGGGGCCTTTGATGCTTCACCCTGTTGTGGTTGCGGTTCAATGCTGTTATGTTCCAAAGCATCCAGGGTTTCGGCCAGGGCATCGGCACCGAGGTGTGCCAGGGCATCATGTAATTCCGCTGCAATCATATTTTCAGGGATAGCACAGGATTTTTGCAACAGAATATCACCGGTGTCGACCCGTTGATTGATAAAAAATGTGGTCACGCCGGTCTTTTTTTCACCATTTATCAACGCCCATTGAATAGGGGCTGCGCCACGGTACTGGGGTAACAGGGATGCATGCAAATTTATCGTCCCCACCGGAGGAATTTCGAATACCTCAGGGGGTAAGATCTTGAATGCAACCACAACATAGACGTCGGCCTTGTATGCCTCGAGTTGTTTCAGGAAACCAGTATCCGTAAAGGACTCTGGTTGTAATACCGGCAGTGCGGCTTTTTCTGCTGTCATTTTCACCGCTGTCGGGCGAAGATTCCGGCCGCGCCCGGCCGGCCGGTCAGGTCCGGTTACAACTGCCAGAACATTGTGCCGTTTCAAAAGTTGTTTCAGAGCCGGTATGGCAAAATCCGGCGAGCCGAAAAATACAAGATTCATCATCTTACTTTTTAGTTGGTTGATCGCTTACTTTGCTGGCAACAGAGCTCGGTGTCATTTCGACTCTTACATTATCAGCGATTTTAACCACAATAATGCTTTCCTTTTCCTTCAATCCGACAATGGTGCCATAAATTCCGCCCACGGTCAATATTTTATCCCCTGTTTGCAAAGATTTTTGCATCTCCCGATGCTGTTTCTGGCGTTTCGCCTGCGGACGAAAAATTAAAAAGTACATAATGGCGAAAATCAGTATGATGGGAAAGAAAAATCCCAGAGCACCTCCACCTTCGCCGCCGGATTGACTCGGACCAACCATCGCCAGTACAAACATAAGTGAATTCATAATGTTCTCCCAGGTTTAATCATTTAAATGTCGTCAGCGATTAGCTTAAACGCTGCACGTTAGTTGTTTTGATGATAAGAATCTAAAAACAGTGTTTTCCACTCTGAATATCGCTGGTCAAGTATGGCTTTGCGGGCCTGCCTGACCATGTGAAGATAAAAATGTAAATTATGCAAACTCAGTAACCGTAATACCAGCAACTCTTTTGCAGTAAATAAATGGCGCAGATAACTTTTACTGAAGGTTTTACAGGTATAGCAGTCGCAGCTATCGTCAAGTGGCGTGTAATCCTCTTTATGTTGTGCATTCTTGATATTGAATTGGCCATATCGGCTAAAAACAGTACCGTTCCTGCCATTACGGGTCGGCAGGATACAATCGAACATATCAACACCGTATTCGATTGCATTGAGTATATCCTCGGGCTTGCCCACGCCCATAAGGTATCTGGGTTTGTCTGCAGGTAAAAGATCAGTACAAAGGGCGGTCATTTCATACATGAGCGATTTAGGTTCACCAACAGACAAACCGCCGATCGCATATCCGGGAAAATCGAGTTCTATCAGCGAGTCCGCACTTTGCTGACGAAGCTCTTTATACGTACTTCCCTGTACGATTGCAAAGAGTGCCTGGTTGTGCATGGAATCCTTTTCGGTTCTGGAAAACGTCAGCAGGCTTTTTTGGGCCCACTCGATCGTTCTCTTATGCGCAATCAGGGCTTCTTCATACTCGCATGGATAAGGCACGCACTCATCCAAAACCATCATGATATCGGAACCGAGCCGGCGTTGTGTTCTAACGACATCTTCAGGACTAAGAAAATGCTCAGAGCCATCGATATGAGAGCGAAAACGAATGCCTTTATCATAAATTCGATTAAACTTTGACAGGCTGAAGATCTGAAAGCCGCCGCTATCGGTCAACACCGGGCGATGCCAGGCGGAAAATTTTTGAATGCCCCCGGCGTTTTGAATGATCAACCCTCCGGGTCGCAAATATAGATGATACATATTGGCAAGAACGATTTGGGCGCCGATTTCATCCAGGTCATGGGGTGAAATGGCCTTTACAGATGCCTGTGTACCCACAGGCATGAAAACAGGCGTCTCGATCAAACCATGTGCCGTTTCAATTTGTCCGGCACGGGCGGCTGATTTTGCATCTGTTTTTAAAAGTTGAAAATTCACTAAAGATCCATATCGTCTGATTTTTTATTGCAGCACAATATCCAACGCGCTTTGAGCGTTGTTAACCGGTATCAATTCAATATCGGAGACACTCAGTTTTTTGCGATTACCTTTTGGAAGCACCGCTTTTTTAAACCCCATTTTCGTTGCCTCAGAAATGCGGCT
>WJMF01000158.1 GCA_014728085.1 Candidatus Zhuqueibacterota bacterium | reverse complement strand
TAGTTTTAATGTTTTACGATTAAAAGACGGCTTGAAAAGATATGTTAATAATTATATCGAGGATGAATAAGTCATTGAAAATATCACTTCTCAGCGTTCTTGGCGAGCTTGGCGGTTTTGGGTACGCATTAACCGGATGATTCATAATTCGTCTTTATAGATTTATTTTGTTAGTAACTGTTGTGATTTTATCCGGACAAAAACCTCTCTCTACTTTATATTATCTTGTGCCGAAAGTTTGGCAATGCTCCTCGAAAAACCATAACCGGCAGAGCGGCATTGATGGGGATTCGGAAAAGCCCATAGTAGCTATGAAGTTCCGTAACGGGAATGGAGCGAAGGGGCTTTGCTGTAAACGTGATTTTACCAAAAATGGATGGAGATACGCTTGCCCGGAAGGGCCGCTATGTGAATTTAATTCTCCGGACTGCGGCGAATTCTTTACCATAAGGTCAAATCCTTTGGTAAAAGTTTACAGTGAGAGCCGGATGCGGGAAAACCGCACGTCCGGTTCGACGAGGGGAAAGGCGGATGCAATGCATCCCATTTCCTGCTCTACCGGTTTTGTATCGTTAAGAGACCTCTAAAAAATAGTACTATAAATACTTTTGATACAGCCCCTGATTTACGCTGCATTTTTCTCTTGAAATCAAGTCAATAAATATTTACATTTTATATGCCCAAAATGTATAAATTCAGCCTTTTGTTATGAAGAATAATCAACAAATACAGAATTATCTTGAAAAGGTTTTGCAAAGTAACGAGTTTGCAGAATCCAAAATACACCAAAAACTCTTTCGCTATCTCTTTGAAACATCCTTCAATGGACAAGCCCCCAAAGAAACAACTGTAGCACTCGACGTTTTTTGTGCTGATTTGAAGGAGGATCCGGAGTGCACTGCCAAAGTACGTGTCTATATATACAATCTCCGCAAAAAATTGGACAGTTATTATCTTCATGAAGGTGCAAAGGATAAAATTCGATTTGAAATCCCCAAGGGGCATTATAAAGTCGTTATATCCGATAAAAAGGGAGCTGCTGAGAAAAACGCTTCAACGTCGTTTAACTGGCGCTTTGCTTTCTATACAATATCTCTGTTATTGTTGCTTTGTGTTATATTCATAATTTACCTTATTGATTCCCATAAATCAGAAAGAAATATCCAATATTCTTATGAGAGCAGTCCGGTCTGGATTGATTATTTTGAAAACGACATGCCGATACTTGTGCTTTTGGGTGATTATTATTTTTATCTGGATTGTTTTTTTCCTGATCGACCCCGCCTCACCCGCGATTATCAAATAAATTCCGAGCAGGATCTTGATAGCTTTCTCGATGATAACATACCATATAATCAGTATATCAATGAGACCGGACTGACATTCCTGAGCAAACTTGCTCCCTGGTGTTTATTTGATTTACTACCGGTAATGTTGTATTCTGATTCACATATTGAACTAAAGCTTTCATCACAACTTCAATGGGCCGATCTGAATAAATATAATATAGTATATGTGGGAACCTTCAAGTCATTTGGCAAGCTCACACAACTATTGGAACAACTGCATTTCACATTTCAAGTTCGGCCGAATTGTCTATACTATCATCCTGAAGATGCGGATACTACTTATGAATACACAGGCATTTCGTCCTCAATGACCAGTCCCTATGAGATAGATTATGCTGCCATTGCAAAAATACCCGGACCAAACCACAATTCAATCATTCTTTTTACGTCCATGAAAGATATTGGTTGTCTTGCCACCGTTAAATTTTTGACCCAGCCTAAATATTTCGATGCCTTCTATAACGAATATCTGCACAATTCCGAGATCAATTATTTCGAAGCCGTTTTTAGGGTGAAAGGTTACGAACGGACTGTGGCTAATATTGAACTTTTGCATTTTACAGAATTGAGCTCCCAGCAATAATTATTTATAAAGTATTCATCTGGATAAGCTGCCAGGAGCATTCCAACGAGAATGGGAACGCATTTTACATTGTTTTTTAATTAAAGGTGTAGAACTATTTGTATAATGAATAATTAAGTTTTAAGGACTACAATAAAGGAGGTTCTTTTGGACAGGATAAGCAGACGAAGTTTTATCAGAGACACTGTGGCCACCAGTGCTGCCCTGAGCCTGTATCCGGCAGCCTTAAAAAATGTCCGGGGAGCAAATAATACCATTCGTATTGCGGTTATTGGTCTGGGGAATAAAGGCCCGCAGCATGTCAGGATATTTCACGAACTGCCCGGAGTGCGGGTGGTGGCGTTATGCGATGTCGATCAGGAACGACTGGACAAAGAGAAGAAGAAATTTACCGATCGGAACGAAAGCGTCAAAACATTCAGAGATGTTCGTCATCTCCTGGATCAAAAGGATATCGACGCTGTGGCTATCATCGCGCCCAATCACTGGCACGCGCTGATGGGCGTCTGGGCCTGTCAGGCGGGTAAAGACGTCTATATCGAAAAACCGGTCTCTCACGAAATCTGGGAGGGACGCCAATTGATTAAGGCAGCGCATAAATACAATCGCATCATGCAGGCGGGCACGCAGTCGCGTTCGGATGTAGCTTTGGCGCAGGTTTTTGAGTATATTCATAACGGAAATCTGGGGAATATTAAAGTCGTACGGGGGTTCTGTTACAAACGGCGTCCGAGTATCGGCAAGGTGGCGGGACCGCAGCCGATTCCCAAAACGGTTGATTATGATTTATTCACGGGACCAGCGCCAATGGATCCGCTGATGCGGCAGCAGTTGCACTATGACTGGCACTGGCAGTGGGATACCGGTAACGGTGATATCGGCAATCAGGGAATTCACGAGCTCGACATGTGCCGTTGGGCTCTGGGACAGGATCAGCTCCCCAAAAGCGTCATCAGCATCGGGGGCCGTTTCGGCTATGATGATGACGGTGAAACCGCCAATACCCAAATCGCCTGTTATGATTATAAACCCGCACCACTCATTTTTGAGGTACGCGGTTTACCGTATAGAAAAGATGCCAACGGCATGGATCACTTTCGTGGTATCCGCATCGGATTGGTTGTCGAATGCGAAGACGGGTATTTTGCCGGCGGCAAGGGGGGAGGCTGGATTTATGATAATAGCAACCAAAGAATAAAACAATACACCAGCGATGGCGGCAGTGGCCACAATGCAAATTTTATTAAAGCCGTTCGCAGCCGTAAAAAAAGCGATCTGAACGCGCCGATAGAAGACGGACACCTGTCAACAGCGCTCAGCCACCTCGGCAATATATCCTATCGGCTCGGCCATGAAAAAACAGCAGCGGAAATTAAAGAAATGATCAAGACCCATTCTCTGTTTTTAAAAACATTCGGTCGTTTTGAGGATCATCTCTTTGCCAACTGGGTCGATTTGTCAACGAATAAAGCCGTTATCGGTCCCCGGCTTGAGTTTGATCCTGAAAAGGAAGCATTTATCTCGAACAGCTCATTTGATTCCGGCTTTTGGGCCAATACCTGTCTCAGGCGCGATTACCGGCAACCCTTTGTCCTGCCCGACAAGATCTGACCAGGCAAGTTTGTACTCCCCCCAAAACCGACTGTCGGTTTTGGATGAAATAAATTTCCTGATAAAGATTCGGTTCACTGACTGTAAATGAGTTTGGCATGTTCCGTTCAGACAAGAACAACAGGTTTTTGGTCTCAAGCCGTCAATTTTTTACCTTCAAACTCTATGACCACGATACCTTTATCCTTGTATGTGGTTTTGTATTCGGTCAATGCGTTCTCTGCCGGACCGCTGGTAACCTCGCCTTTGTGATTGAATTGCGAACCGTGGCAGGGACACGCAAATTTTTCCGAATTGCTTTTCCAACTCACCGTGCAGCCTTTATGGGTGCAGACAAGGGAAAAGGATTGAAATGTATGTTCCCCTGTGTGAATAAGAATGACCGGCTTGTCATCTACTTTGAAGGTCTCGTATCCTCCGAGCTTTTGAAGAGCAGGCATTTCATTAAGATCGATTGAAAGACGGCTATTGTCATTTTTGTCCGGCTTTTTAGACACCTTTTCATCATCTCCGGAACAACTCGATAAAATAGCCACAATAGCAGACGTGGTTAGGGTCGCAAATGAAACTTTGCCCACTTTTTCCCCAAAAGTTCTCCTGGAGATATTTTTTGAATTCAACATATCCTTCCTCCGGTTTAAATGCTATATAACATTTATATAATCAAAAATATTCCGGTTTTTGAAAATTTTTTAGCCATAGTCAAATGCACGAGCCAATAATGATCAGCGAAATCAAAAAATCATCGTGATTGGAAAATCTACTCGAGCGGTGTGTCGGTATATGATTCCTGTTTTGGAAATTTTTGACCAGTAGCGGATTCATTTCATGTAGAAAGCAAGCTTGACGTTTATCATTTCACTGATCTTCACAAACATCAACTTTGGAACCCAGATATCAAAATCTTCATTTTATGTTGCTTTCGTGGATTTTATATCATCCAAAACGTTTTCAGCTTTGTAAATATTCCTGCTCAAATAAGCGTACTCGATAATTATGGGTGGCGCCCGCGGTTCAGTGATGTGAAAATTATTTCATAAATAGCACTTGATTTTCATCCATATTGCATCCATATTGATTACATGAAATTTGAATCGTGTAAAAAATGATAAATCTGCAGACACATCGGAACCATGGTTTGGCCCTGAAAAAAAGGATGATACTATGCGCATAAATAGTTATTTTTTGATTATTTTTTTGATACTATCCATACTTTCTTGTGGAAACAAGACAGCGCAATTGCCCGTGGATAACAGGATTGAAGATTATGACACGCTTGTATCCCTGTTTCAAAATCCGCCGGCCGATTACCGAACCGCGCCGCTCTGGGTGTGGAATGCCGAAATTAACAAAGCGGGTATCGACGAACAGCTGCAACAGTTTAAAAGGACCGGTATCGGCGGTGTTTTTGTGCATCCGCGGCCGGGGTTGATCACGCCTTATTTGAGCGACGAGTGGTTTCGCCTTTTTCAATATACCGTGGAACGCGGCAAGGCGCTCGGTATGAAGGTGTGGATCTATGATGAAAATTCCTATCCCAGCGGATTTGCCGGCGGCCATGTGCCGGCGCAAATGCCGGAATCGTATCAACAGGGCAACGGTCTCAGACCGCAGAAACTCGACACTCTGATTTTGCATCCCGAAATCGATTATAGAGTAATTCTGAAGAAAGAAAAAAATCAATTCATCGATATTACAGAGCAAGTCGAAGCATTTAAAAGCAAACCCGGCGAGTATTATGCCTTTGAGCTGACCCATTATGAAAGCGGAGATCCCTGGTTCGGCGGATTCTCCTATGTCGATTTGCTCATCCCCGGTGTTACGGAAACCTTTCTTCAGGTTACGATGCGGGACGGGTACGAGAAATGGTCGGAACAGGCATTCGGCAAAACCGTTCCCGGTCTCTTTACCGATGAACCCAATCTGACCCATGGCGTCCCCGGCAATGCCATTCGTTATACCCCTTCACTTTTTGCAGAGTTTAAAAAGCGCTGGGGCTATGACCTGAAAACAGAACTTTTGTCGCTTTTTGAACCTGTGGGGGAGTATACGCAAGTCAGGCATAATTATTATCAACTCCTGCTCGACCTCTTTGTAGAGCGATGGGCAAAGCCGATGTACCACTATTGCCGGGACAACAATTTACAATTCACCGGTCATTACTGGGAGCACGGCTGGCCCTCACCGGTGCATTGTCCGGATAATATGGCCATGTATGCCTGGCAGCAAATGCCGGGGATCGATATGCTGTTCAACCAGTTTACGGAAGAGCGGCTCAATGCGCAGTTTGGCAATATCCGCAGTGTCAAAGAAGTGTCCAGTGCCGCCAATCAGACCGGCAGGGTGAGGAAATTAAGCGAAACCTATGGCGGTGCCGGTTGGGACCTGACGTTTGAGGATATGAAACGGCTGGGAGATTGGCAGTACGTTCTGGGTGTTAATTTTATGAATCAACACCTGAGCTACTGGACCCTCAAGGGCGTGCGTAAATACGACTGGCCGCAATCCTTTTCCTGTCATGAACCGTGGTGGCCGCATTATAAAACGCCGGCGGACTATTTCGCGCGGCTATCGGTTGCCCTTTCAGCCGGAGAACAGAAAAACAAAATACTCGTTATCGAGCCCACCACATCCGTGTGGATGCACTTTACACCCGGGAACAACGCATTTTGGCGTGCTGCACGTTCAAAGAGAAAAGGTAAAATCACCGCTATTGCCCTCGATTTTGAACGTTTTTTGCGTACCTGTGAAACGCTACAAATCGAATACGATCTCGGCAGTGAGGATATTATCGCCGACCGCGGCCGCGTCGCCGGAGCCGATTTTGTTGTTGGAGAAAGAAGCTATGAACAGGTGGTCGTTCCTCCCGGAATTGAAAATTTAAATCGGGAAACCGTTGAACTGCTGCAACAATATCTCGAACAGGGTGGTAAAGTGGTCAGCCTGAGCGAAAATTTAAAATTCATGGACGGTTGCGAGACACAAATATTCTCGAAACTCGGCCAACAGTACCGTTGTCAATGGCGGCCTATTTCAAAAGGTCAGATCTATAATGTTTTAGGTGGCAAAGAGTTGGTTTTTCACCAGCCTCAGGATGCCGGCGGTTTGCTGAAACACCATCGCCGGATACTCGATGACGGTGAACTGCTCTTTCTGGTTAACTCGAGTTTATCCACCTCTTCGTCATCAACGATTATGACATTTTACAGGAATGGATATGAACTCGATTTGTTCACCGGTGCAACCAGGACCTATCCATCGATTCGGGAAGCCGGGCAGAACCTGATTCGATTCACCCTGCCACCGGCCGGCAGTCTTTTGCTCTTTTTAAGCGATATGAATCTAAAAGCGGAGAATCCCGTTGAGGTTGCAACATGGAAAACAGTAACGGCCACATCCGATATGATCGTCAAACGGGATGAGGACAATGTGCTTTTAATAGATTATCTCGATTTGAAATTTGCAGATCAACAACTCGACAATACCTTCTTTTTCAAGGCCGGTGAACGCCTCTTCAACTATTTTGGACTCCAGGACGGTAATCCCTGGCACCGGGCGATACAGTATAAAACCGATATAGTGGACAAGGAACCGCTTTCAGCAGCTGATGGATTCGAGGCGAGTTATTATTTTTCTATAGCCGAGAATGCAGACATCAACGCCATGGGCGATTTGCGCTGCGTGGTTGAATGGCCGCAACTGTATGATTTCTACATTAATGGAGCAAACGTGCAACCCCTGCCCGGCGAATGGTGGCTGGACAAGGGCTTTGGTGTCTATGATATCGATGAACATGTAAAACTCGGTGAAAACCGGATTGCCCTCAAAGCCGATACCATGTCGATTCATTCTGAAATGATGCCTGTTTATGTTTTGGGGGATTTTGGCTTGCATGCCATTGACCGGGGTTGGAAACTTGTAAATGCACCGGTACTGCAGCCGGGAGCGTGGAATCAGCAAGAGCATCCCAATTATGCCTTTAGCGTCAGCTATCAAAAACGATATCATCTGAAGGCTGGAGAAAGATACAGGGTAAAGCTGGGCGAGTGGGCAGGTACGGTGGCTGAGGTGCTGGTGAACGGAAAATCCGCTGCCCTGATTGCCTGGCAGCCCTGTGAGGCGGATATATCACCGTTTGTTCAATCAGGCGATAATGATATTGTCGTCAGGGTATATGGATCGTTGACCAATCTTCTCGGACCAAAACACGGTTATCAGAAAGGTATAGCCTCTCCCTGGAGCATCCGCTACGCTCCCGATGGCCGGCCCGCAGGTACTGATTATCACTCGAATGCGTATGGTCTGTTCGAGGACTTTGAGACCGTACGGGGTGAGAAATCATACGACTTTTCGTATGACGGCCATAAATAACGACATGGGAAAAAGCCATAGCTCCGGCTCTACAAAAGGGGTCGACACACTTGTCAGGGGTTTAAGCGCTAAAACACGGTATAAAGACAAAAAGCTGCATCGTGGATATAAAATTTTGAATGCCTCATGGGGTTTGATGTATATCAAGGGGCCGCTCCGGCTACCCCCGCCACAATCTCAACAGCAAGTGGCAACAAGCCGGAATTATGCAGAACAGAACGATGGATAATAATGGTCAAACTATGGAAGGAGATTGTGGCGGGGGTGATCCTCCGCGGGCTATGCGAGCTCTTCCGCTTTCTATTTTTTGTTTCCTGCCCGTTCGAGAGGACAGAAGATTGAATGTCAATCCGTTGCTATGAAAAGCGGAAGGATCTCGCTCCGCAGAATTTTGAAAAAATCATATCAAAAATCGCATTTTTTTATTATAATAGGAGAATAAATTAGGATTGTTCGCCATTCGATTCAGCATTTTAATGGTTGGTTTATTTATGGAGGCATATTATGGAGAGACGCAAAGCACTACAACTTTTGGCCCTCAGCAGCGGAGCGATGACCATCCCTGCCTGGAACTCTATTCGGGCAGCGGTTTTACCGGTTGATACCACAGCTGATACAGACACCATCTTAAATGATCTCAAAGACGAACCAGCGGCGCGTTGTGAAACCCGCCGGGAAAACGGCGGCTTGCGCCTCTATTTAAATGATCAACAAATCTATCCCTTTATGGCACTGAGCACCAATATTGTGCAAATGGCACCAACTTTTAATAAGGCCGGTATCCGTCTTTTGGCGCCCATCCTGGGTATGCAAAGCTTTTGGAAGGGTCCTTCTGATTATGACTGGCAGGAACTGGACCGTTTTTTTGCAGAATTGTTAATGCTTCATCCCGATGCCTGTTTTTTGCCCCGGCTGCACCTGAACACACCGCTGTGGTGGCGGGAGGAACATCCGGATGAAATGCTGAAATTCGGTCTGCCTGTCGATCCCGAACGGTATAAAATCGAGCCGGAAACCATTCTTCCCGGCGGTTTGGTGTGGGAAAGCGGTCAGGAAGTTTATGAAGCATCGTGGGCCTCGAAGAAATGGCGACAGGATAGCGGAGAGATGTTGCAGGCTTTTCTCAATCATATTGAAGATTCGCCATTGAAAAGCAGAATGATCGGGTATCATCCCACCACCGGGGTCACCGGCGAATGGGGCTATTTTGGCGCCCGGTTTTTGCCCGATTACAGCAAACCGATGCAAAAACGAGTCGATGAATTGCCCACCGCCAAAGAGCGTATGAACACCACATTCGGACTGTTGCGCGATCCGCAAAAGGAGAAAGCGGTTATCGATTATTATCAGG
>WJMF01000157.1 GCA_014728085.1 Candidatus Zhuqueibacterota bacterium | reverse complement strand
TTCCGACCGGGGAGGAACCTGAACATAAAAAAGCGGAAGAGCTCGCAGAGCCCGCGGAGGATCACCCCCGCCCCAATCTCCTTCCATCATCCGGCTATTTTTATTCATCGTTCTGTTCTGCATAGTTCCGTTCTGATGACCCTTGCGATTGAGATTGGGGCGGGGGTAGCCGGAGCGGCCCCTGATCTCCGGCATCTGTCATCTTTTTCAAAGAGAAAAGAAAAAAACCGGCAGATTTCAGTTTATGGTCGATTAATCGATCAAATGTATAAACAGAACCTTTTTGATATTTACACAAAGGCGCCCTGTTCAGTGCATTTTTGGCGCCGGCGTTTTGTATCCGCCTCAGCCGGGTTGATCTTTTCCTGATGCTGGTGAATTTGAATTGCGATAAAATTGTTACGAAAGGAGCGGTCGTCTATTGATCTGAAACCGAAACGACGATAATCCGCATCGGTTCGGAACCGGTGTTTTCCAGGCCGTGATATCCGCCGGGATAGACCGCGGTAATATCGCCCGGCTGTACTGTAAAGGTTTTATCGTCCAGGGTCATGGTGCCTTCGCCATCGATGATGTAATAGTATTCTTCATCATCTTTGTGCTGATGCACGCCGATGGAAACGCCGGGTTCCAGAATGTTGTCGTGCCAGAATTTTAATCTGCGGCCTTTGAGATCCTTATTTTCGAGAACATTGGTCCAGTCCAGGGCGCCTTTGCCGCCATGACATTCGGGCAGGGGTTCGCGCTGCATGTCGGTTTTCTTTTTAATCATGGTGGTTTTACGATTCATTATTTACCTCCGTCAATTGTTGCCCGCGTCTGAATCTCTTCGATGTTTATGCCAATATATTAAAATGATTCAGGAAAGAAAACAAGATTATTGATATAAAAGCGAGTTCAGTTGAGCGTGGAAATTTTAGTAACAACGGACCGGCGTGGTATCAAGAATATCAGGGAACAATAAGATCAAAATCTTTGCCTGCTTTTTTTTTTATTGATTCAAAGCATTACAATTGCTATAATAGACAAAGGAATTTTACGAGGGATGGATTTACGGCAGGGGATAAGCAATGCAGCAGCGGCCTGAGGCTCATTTAGGCAATGGCAGAGCGTCGTTCTACAGCGCCCGTCAGCATCTGGAAGCGGCAAAGATATATCTTTCAGAGAATTACTGTTTTGAAGCCATGCAAAGTGCGTCGCAAGCATTTGTGTTGCTGGCAAAGGCTATGTTGTCAGAGCGGCAGCGCCGCAGCGATGGTTACGAAGAGATCGTGGCCGGCTATGCAAACGTCATAAAACAAAACGGGCACCCACAGCCCGGTCGTGTGGATATGCTGAAAAAAGCCATTCAGTTTTTACAGCAGCAGAATAAAGTTCCTGTCTCGGCGCAACAGGCAGAGCTTTTTATCGGCGCTGCTGAAAAGATCGCAGAGGAAATCGATTCCGGATCCTGTAAAAAGAGAACATAATATCACCCTGTGCCAGTGTGGAAAATTTACCCCAATTTTCAATCATACCATTATCTTATAATGATCCGGCCAACATTTATCCGGTCTTCAGGCGCGAACCGGTTGAGAATGATCCCTGAAAAAAGCTGAATAGTCCACATCTGAAAAACCAAAAGCATGCGTGTCATTTTTCAGATTGACGTTTTTGTCGGCTATATATTTCTGTCCTGCGAAATGCAGAATGAACGCTTTTTAATGAATCGTTGGGTGGAATTCAAAACGTTCGAACAATATACTCTTTGCATAAAAGAGCCATCAACATGGCGAAGGCATATCAAATAGGCAATCATAGAGAGAGGTACAAGTATGAATGGACACGAAATTGCCATCGTCGGCATGAGCGGTAGATTTCCCGGCGCCGAAGATATTGATCAATTATGGAATAATCTGGTTGAAAGCAAAGAATCGATTCGGTTCTTTACAGACGATGAGCTGCTGGAGGCGGGAATCGAAAAATCGGTTCTGGAAAATCCCAACTATGTCAAGGCAAACGGTATTCTGGATCATATCGAAGAATTTGATGCGGATTTTTTCGGGATGAATCCGCGTGAGGTTTATCTCCTGGATGTACAGCATCGTGTCTTTCTGGAATGTGCCTGGCAAGCTCTCGAGTCTGCCGCCATCGATCCGCATCGTGAACAGAATCCTGTCGGCGTGTTTGCCAGCTGCGGATTCCCGACGCGCTCCATCGATTTGTTTTCTCAGGCCAAAGCGAAACAAAACATGTCGGAGCTCTATCAGATATTGATACAAAATGACAAAGATTTTCTGGCGACCCTGACCTCCTATAAACTCGGTCTGCGCGGTCCCAGTTTCACGATTCAGACGGCATGTTCGTCATCGGCCGTAGCCATTTATCTCGCCTGTCAATCTTTGCTCACCGGGGATTGTGACATTGCCCTTGCCGGCGGGTCCAAGATTTATCTGCCTCAGATATGCGGGTACCTGCATGTGCCGGGAATGATTCTTTCCCCGGATGGCCATTGCCGGCCTTTTGATGCCAGGGCTCAGGGAATGGTTACCACCAATGGTTGTGGTATCGTGGTGCTGAAACGCTTAGCAGACGCAGTGGCCGATGGCGATTTCATTTTAGCCGTCATTCTCGGCTCTGCCATTAATAATGACGGCAATGATAAAGACGGTATTTCAGCGCCATCGGTAAAAGGGCAACAAGATGTGATTCTCAAGGCCCTCTCCAAGGCAAAAGTCGATCCCCGAACACTTTCGTATGTTGAAGCGCATGGCACGGGAACTCTGCTCGGGGATCCGGTGGAAGTGCAAGCGCTGACGCAGGCCTATCGCAAATATACGCCGGAGACACAATATTGCGGCCTGGGCTCTGTAAAGTCCAATCTGGGCCATCTGGATGCCGCTGCCGGGATAACCGGACTGATAAAAGCCACCCTCGCCCTGCATCACCGGGCCCTTCCCGCCACCGTGAATTTTACACGTGCAAATGAGAAACTAAAGTTACAGGACTCTCCGTTTTATGTGGTGGATTCTTTGACCTCCTGGGATCAACCAGAGCCCCTTCGCGCAGGCGTGAGTTCATTTGGTGTCGGAGGAACCAATGTCCATATGATTCTTGAACAAGCACCCGAAAGAGCCCAAAAGGCTGAAACCGGGCGTGAACACATACTGGTTTTATCCGCAAAAAGTGCAAACTCGTTGATGCGGACTCGGGACAAACTGGCTCTGTTTTTGCGAGAGCATGGAGATTTGTCCGTTCAAGATATCGCCCATTCATTACAGACCGGCCGGCAAGAGTTCTCTCATCGCTTTGCGTGTGTGGTTAAAACCATTCCATCGGCAATCACGACCCTGCAATCGGCATCCACCGGTCAACAAAAGTCCTCGAATGCACAACGTCCTGTCGCTTTTCTTTTTCCCGGACAAGGAGCCCAATATGTTAATATGGGGCGTTCATTGTATGAAGATTTTTGTGTTTTCCGTAACGCCTTTGATGAATGCTCTGCGATTTATCGTGATGTTTCCGACGTGAATTTAATACCCAAATTGTTTCCTGAATCGCCTCCCGAGGGTGATTCTGGCTCCCAGCTTTTGCAGACCGAGCTGGCACAACCGGCCATTTTTATGATCGAGTATAGCCTGGCAAAACTGTGGATGTCCGCAGGAATTCGGCCGGATGTTATGATCGGACACAGTGTCGGGGAAATCACCTCGGCTTGTTTGGCCGGCGTCATCTCGCTGGAACATGCACTCTATATGATTACCCAGCGAGGGCGTCTATTACAATCCTTGCCACCCGGAGCCATGCTGGCTATCAACCGACCGGTAAACGAGATCGAACCCCTGTTACCGGAAAACATCGATATTGCGGCCATCAATACACCGGATTCGATGGTGGTATCCGGGCCTGTTTCGCAAATCGAAACTTTGAAATCAAAACTTGCCGCACAACGGATTGCATCAATTCGATTACAAACGTCTCATGCGTTTCATTCTCACATGATGGAACCCATCCTGCCCGAATTCAAGCACTATATGGCAAACGTACATGTGAATCCTGAACCGCAAATACCATATTTTTCTTCATTAACCGGAGCCCGGATTACGTTGAATGAATTGAAGGATAGGGATTATTGGGCAAAACATATCCGCCAGACCGTCCGGTTTTCCCGTGCCCTGGAATATTTATGGAAAGAAATGAATCCGATATTGATCGAGGTAGGGCCCGGCCGGGTACTGTCTGCCTTTGCTAAAAGCCATTCTCAAAGACCGGACTTTTGCACCACCTTGTCGTCCCTGCCACATTCAAAAGAAAAAAGTTCGGCATCACATCATTTCCTGAAATCAGTGGGACGATTATGGGAGCTGGGTCAAGTCATTGACTGGTTAGCAATCAGGCCACAGGCCAATCGGGTGATGCTGCCGGGTATTGTATTCGATAAACAGCGATTCGAGATGCAGGTATCCGGATTCGCGTTTGGCACCTCGGTACAAAAATCAATCGGTCCGTATTATCGTCCGGTTTGGCGAGGCGGATTCAGGCTCAAAGAACATTCCGGCAGGGCTAATACCATAAAGCAAATTGTTCTCTTTTCAAACGACGATCAATTCTCTGTTCAGGATCAATTCGACGATCAAGACAATACGCTCTACCGGATTCGTCCGGGTCATCAGTTCAGTCATATCGACAATGATATACACATCAGACCCGGCCATACCGCGGATTATCAAAAGGTGCTCGACCTCATCGATCCGACCCAACCTTTGCTGGTCGTCCATGCCTGGCTTTTTGACAAGCATCCGGAAACCGCCGGCGCGTCGGATATTGAACGGTTCCATAATGCTGCCCAAACGGGATTTTTGAGTTTGGTTTACCTGCTGCAGAGTGCCATAGCTCTTGAAAAAACCACCATTGATATTCTGGTTTTGACGAATGGATTGTATGATGTGCTTGGAAATGAAACGCTTACCGTGGAGAAAAACAGCGTTATCGGAGCTTTATTGTCCATCAATCAGGAATACCCCAATGTAAACGGCTATCTCGTTGACACCGACGAGGAAGCGATCCCGGTGGAATCGGCAATCAATGAGATGCAAACCAGATCACAATTTATCGCTGCATTGCGCCACCGCAGACTTTGGTTTCGGGATTATGAACCGGTCATGCGTCCAGCCACCCCGTACTCGCTGGAATCCGGCAAAACCATCCTGATCACGGGCGGAACCGGGAGGATTGGTTTGTGGTTTGCCAAAGCGATGGCTGAAAAAGCGGATGTTCATCTCATTCTCGTGGGCAGAACCCTCTATCCCCCCCAAACCCAATGGGTCAACTATATCGAGGATGAGCGGACCGAATCCGGTATGAGAAATAAAGTAAAGCAGCTGTTAGAGATTCAAAAAACAGAATGCAGACTGACAGTGATTCAGGCGGATATTTCTCAAAAAAGCGACGTGCAACAGCTAAAGAAAACGCTGGATACCATGGGCTGTTCATTGAATGGTATCATTCACTGCGCGGGCTTGGTACGGCACGAGTACTTTCGAACCCTTGCCAATATGGACGCAGAAATTCTGAACAGCCATTTTCGCGCCAAAGTATTCGGGCTTGTCAACCTGGTCGAGGTGTTTGATGATGCTCAACTTGATTTCTGCCTGTTGGCATCTTCTCTTTCTGCTATTCTCGGCGGACTGGGATTTGCGGCCTATGCGGGCAGCAATGCGATCCTGGATGCCATGGCATGGCAACAAAATCGAAGAAACAGCAGCTGGATTTCGGTCAATTGGGATGCCTGGCAATCCGGGGCCATGGATGATGGAATCACTGACATTGGAAGTGACGCGAATCAATCACCGATTACTCCCGAGCAGGGGCAACAAGCGTTGTTCGAAATTCTGTCAAACGATTCGGAACCCCAAATTGCAATGAGCACATCGAATTTGGATCATCGATTACAGCAGTGGGTTCAGAAAATAAAGACCCCGGATCAAACCGTAAACAACACAACCCGGGGTCACCAGCGACCGGAATTATCGAGCGACTATGTTGCTCCCACAGATCCGGTCCAAATCCATTTGACCGAGATTTTTCAGGATTGTTTCGGTTTTGAAAACATTGGTATTTATGACAATTTTTTTGAATTGGGAGGCGATTCCCTGCTGGCCACACAGATCGCCGCCCGGATTCAGTCAACCCTCGGTGTTCATGTTGATCTCGAACTCCTTTTTAAAGACCCCACCATTGCTCACCTGGCGGAAACCCTGTCTGAAAAGATGATACAAGATATGGATCCGGCTGAACTGTCAGACTTGATCGACGAAATAGATCCGGAGCAAAAAGAAGACCATGAATAAAGACAAGCCGAATCGGTATGCGGACCTGAGTCCGGAACAAAAACGTCAATTGCAACAAAAAGCGCTGGAAAAGCGATTGCAGATCCGGCAGCGGCAGGAGATTCCAAAGCGCGCCAATCCCGGGCATGCACCGGTTTCCATGGCTCAGAAACGACTCTATATTCTTTATCAATTGCAGCCGGAAAGTGTGGTCTATCATATATCGAACCGTCTCGAAATAGAGGGCACGTTCAACGTTGAATTTTTTAAAAAAAGTGTGGATATTCTGATTAAGAGACATGAAATCCTCAGGACCACCTTTCACAGAGAGGGGAAAGCGATCAATCAAATGATCCATTCCGATTCCACCTCTTATTTTCAGGTTGTTGATTTACAAAACACGCCCCGTGCCTATAAAAAACATGTCGAGCACGCCAAGGCCTCGATTGTCAGCCCGTTCGAGTTGGATCGGGGCCCGCTGATGCGTGTCATTGTGTATCGACTGCAAGCCGATCACACCTTGCTGTTATTTGTCTTTCATCACATCATTTGTGATGGGGTGTCGATGGATATCCTGGTCCGTGAATTGATGACATGCTATACCGCGTTTTATCATCAAAAGTCTCCCCGCCTTTCTCCATTAAAAATTCAGTACGGTGATTTTGCAGAGTGGCAGCAGCATCGACTGCAACAGCCCCAGTTTACTGAAAAAAAACAGTTTTGGCTTCAGCGACTCGCCAACATACCTGATATTCTTCCGGTACCCACGGATTATGATTATCCTGCCGAACAACCGTTCGATTCGGACGTGGTAAACGCACAACTCGATGTCGATACCCTCACCAGACTCGAACACATAGCCTGCCGTAATAATGTTTCCCTTTATATGATTTTATTGGCGGCATTTGCATATTTGGTTCATCGCATCACCAACCAATCCAGGTTTGTCCTGGGCACACCTGTGGGTAGCCGGGAGCATCCGGATTTGGAACCCCTGATGGGCTTTTTTGTCAATACACTTGCATTGGTGATGAACATAGATATCCACCTGCCCTTCAGCGATTGGCTTGCCGTGGTCCGGCAAGAGAGCCTGGAGGCATTCAAACATCAACACGTTCCGTTTGACTGGCTGGTAGAGCACATCCAACCCTCACGTCTGCCGAATCGGCCCCCTCTGGTACAGGTCTTGTTTGTCATGCAAAATATGCGCATCAAATCCCCCAAAATCCCGAATGCAAACATCACGCTTCTCGAAGAGCTCTTTCATCGTTGCGGCTTTGAGTGGATAGCGGTTTGTCAAAAGAAACCAGCCGGACTATTGCTCGGGTTTGAATATCCCACAAACCTGTTCTCCCGGGCGACCATGCAAACGTGGTTGGCTGCTTACAAGAGAATACTGTTACAGATTATCGACAACGAACATCTACCTCTGGACAAAATAGAGTTGCTGGATCCGGGTGATATCGAGAATCACGTGAATTCGCTTCCTCCTGCCCAACGGATGGATGTGCAAACGATCCCTCAAGCCATTCCCCATTCGGACCGGCTCGCTCTGATGCATCCCTTCGGACACTATACCTTTGCTCAATTACACCATCACAGCGATCGGCTGGCCAGAACCCTTTGCTCCGCGATTGAAGCCGAATCCGGGATGAGAATCGCGGTTATGATGCCCAAATGTCCACAGGCCGTCATTGCGGCGGTGGGGATTATGAAAGCGGGAGGCGTCTATGTGCCCATACTGCATGGTCATCCGAAAGAAAGGATTCGATTTATGCTCGAGGACAGTCAATGCCGGGCCCTCCTGACGCTCACGGATTTTGAACACCGCTGTAAAGAATATGGTGTGCCGGTCATTGCCATCGATTCACTGGAGGATAGCGACACCGCAAACCGTTATCCCTGTCCGAAGGTCTCGCCGCAACACCTGGCGTATATCATCTATACGTCGGGCACAACGGGGCAACCCAAGGGCGTCGAAGTGGAACATGGTGGTTTTGTCACCATGGCACAGGATTCCATTGCGCTACTCGGACTGACACCGGACGATCGCGTTTTGTGGTTTTTCTCACCGGCGTTTGACGGATCCCTGTTTGAAATCTTTACCACGCTGTTTTGCGGGGCTTGTCTGGTGATCCCCGAGCCGTCCAGGGTCCTGGATCCGGAATTGTTTATAAACATGATCGAAACCCGGAAAATCTCCGTCGCGGCCTTGCCTCCGACCTTTATTCAGTCTGTTGGATTCCGGGCGCTCAAATCGTTGCGACTGTTGATCAGCGCAGGTGAGCAAGCCGTGCCCCTTTTGGATCCGGAACGTCCTGAGAAAAGCTATTGGAATTTATACGGACCCACAGAAGTCTCTGTGACGGCAACAGCCCGGCCGATTCGTTATTCTGATGCGGAAAACACCGGCAAATATCTCGGGCATCCATTACCGCATATCGGTATCTCGATTCTGTATGCGTTCAGTGATCGTCTACAACCGGTTCATGCTATCGGCGAGATTTGCATCAGTGGAATTCAGGTAGCACGCGGATATCAGAATCATCCTGAATTGACCGGACAAGTGTTTATGCAGCACCCTTATGGTCCTGCGCACCGGCTATATCGTACAGGTGACATGGGACGCATGTTGCATGATGGTAGCATTGAATTTATCGGAAGAAAAGATGACCAGCTCAAAATACGTGGATATCGCATCGAGCCGCGGGAGATTGAACATGTCATATTACAAGCTGCGAACATTGAACGAGTGGCTGTGGTTTTACATACCCTGTCCCGAATTCTGGTGGCCTTTGTTGTCGGAGAGGAAATTGATTTTAACGATCTCGATCACCGGTTACGGTCCGAACTACCGAGGTATATGGTTCCCGCCCAAATTCAAAAAATCGATGTGATGCCGAAAACCGCAAACGGCAAAACGGATTATGCAATCCTGAAAAAGTGGCCGTTACAGAGGCGGGAAACGCCAATCGTTTTGCCACGCGATGATCGGGAAGACATGCTTCGAACGCTATGGGCTGAACTTTTGGACCACGACAGGTTCGGTATTCATGATTCATTCTTCGATCTCGGTGGCGACTCCATCAAAGCCATTCAAATGTTGTCACACATTCGAAAACAAGGCTTTTCGGTGCGTGCCCGGGATATTTATCGATTTCCAACCATCGCACAATTGGCTGAAAATCTGGATGACATCGATCAATCGTTTGAAAATGCATCGGAACCGCAAACGTCTTTTCCCCTGACCCCTGTACAGGCCTGGTTTTTTGATTTTGTGGTGACCGGGCGCGATCAATTTTTGCAAAAAAGCACTCTGTACAGTTCTGAAAGAATCGATTTTAACGCATTACAAACAGCGATCGAGACCATTGCAAAACGATACGACAGTCTGCGATTGCGATTCGATACGGAACAAAACCGGCAATATTATTCGCCGGATTCCCGGTTTCCGATGGAATTCGTCGATTGCATCTCGACGCCTGTGGATGTGCAAGCAAAAGAACTCAAACTCCAGTCGCGCATTGGCCTGGATAACAACACTTCGTTGCTTTTGGCTATCGTCTACCGGTTCGATTCCCATGATCTCGTCAGACTGGTCTTTCATCATCTGATCATCGACGCCGTTTCTCTGCGATTCGTGATCGAGGACCTGAACATGCTTTATGCCGGATACCTCGATAAAAAGCCGGTGTCTCTTCCCCCTACCACAGCGTCATATCGGGCGTGGACTGACACCTTGCATGAATATGCACAATCCACAGCACTCAAAAATCAGATCGACTATTGGCGTGCAATAGAGACAAATATTGAACCCATATTGCCTGTCGAAAACAAGACAGTCAAAAATGTACACGACGGGGAGCAAACTCTGGTCTGCGCGCTATCCAAAGAGAACAGCCAGAGATTATCTTCATTGTCCGGTACCCGGATGTCCGGACTCCTCGTGACGTCGTGCGGTTATGCGTTGTCGAACTGGACAGGTCGTAAAACGTTTGTGCTCACGATGGTGTCTCATGGCCGGGAAATGGCGAAAAGTGATGTCGACGTGAGCCGAACAACCGGTTGGTTCACCTGCTTTTATCCGTTTGCCTTTTCTCTGCAAGAAACCCCTTTTCGGACGCTGCAAGTCGTTTCAGATCAGCTGGCCAGAGTGCCCAATAATGGAATCGGCTATGGCTTGTTGAAATTCATTAAAAGAGAACTGGGTGATGCACAGGCTGAAATATCCTTAAACTATTTGGGCAAGTTTATGACCTCTACCTCTGAAGGAAAATATACATTAAAACCTGTCGCTGCTCCGGAAAAGCAGTTATATGGTCCGTATCAAAAACGCAATGCCGAGCTGGAACTGGCGTGCCTGTTCGTCGATCGAACTCTGTCATTATACGCTGTCATTCAGCCGCAACGCCTGAATGAGGAAGAGGTACGAGCGTTTTTGCAGCGTTGGGCTAAAGAAATAGAGGTGATTCTGGACATCATAAATATATAGTGGGTTGGGGATTAATCAGAACATAAAGGATGAAAAATGAAATTGCTCCTTCTGTTCTGCTACTTGAGCTTGTTGCAATCGAGCCTTACAGCTCATGTATTTTACTTCAATCACAACAGGTTTTACCAAACAATAAATAGTTGATCCTTTGGCATATGAGTGAAAATTTTTCCAAATTAAATGCAAAACATTATTTGCACAGGCTGCGTCATCGATTCATAAAATGGACTTGTCAATATAATATCGCCGGGGACATTTCTGATTTAGAAAATTTCTGTGATAAAGATGTTTTATTCGAAAATGAGAGAGCACATATTCAACGATTTTTATCGCCAAACAGGATAAATGAATCCCTAAATGGGATAAGTATGATTAAAAAGTTAGTTGGTAATATGTGTGCATCGAGTCCCACACAAATTCAACTTTTGTGGGACTCGTCAGGAGCTCCGAAGGTTTTGTGTCACAATTCAAAAACAGGAGAAAAACATATACCCGTTAGTATTAGTCATTCTACAGGTATGGTTACCGGTATCTGCATGAATCCTGTTGACAGCGATGTACGCTATCGTCCCCAAATAGGAATTGACATTGAAAAAATATCCAGTGAAATCCCGACATCTATAATAGAAATGTTTTCAGAGCAAGAACAGGCATATATCTCAATGCTCCCTGATTGGCAAAAGTCTTTGGTATTTACAAAACTTTGGACACGGAAAGAAGCTCTTTTTAAATCCAGCAACTTTGCTTTCGGGGATATCATTTCCTGGAACGCTATTCCTAATCAAATAATATCCGGGAACACATTTGAATTTTTTCAACTTGATACTCTATATCTTGCTGAAATAGATATAGTAACCAGTATTGCAATTCGCAGGAATAAGCAGGTTCTCTCGCAAAAGTTTGAAAATCATTAATAACTAATTTCTTATCTACTCGACAGGATTTTGGTCGTGTTCAAAATCATATCAAGAAAAGCACTAAAAAACAAGATAAATATTTGCATATTGCAAAAAAAAGCATTATTGTTGATTGAACGACTATGGTCAAAATATCACCTGAAAAAATCGAAGAGATTCGTGAGGCCAGCGA
>WJMF01000004.1 GCA_014728085.1 Candidatus Zhuqueibacterota bacterium | reverse complement strand
AGCAGTAAATTTAATTCTGGCAAATATTCATAAAAAGAAATACATTCTCTTGTATTCACCAGTGCATACATTAGAAATCGAGTCAATCTCAGATTGTTCGGAACAAAAACAAATTCAAATGCTTTTATCACAGTATGCGCAACCTATTTATACTGATTTAGAAATTGTTCGACAACAGACAGATGCATATATGAAACAGGGATGGGAGTCGCAGATGCCGCCCATCTCGCGTTTGCCGAAATCAGTGGGGCCGCATTCATTTCGTGTGATGACCGTTTGCTCAAACAATGTAAACGGCTTGAATTGAGTATTTGGACAGGCAATCCACTATCTTTTTGTGATGAGGAAAATCTTAAATGAATAAAACAAAATACACAGATGAAGAAATACTGATCGAAACAGCCATTAAAATTTTGAATAAAGAACTAGGTCCTGTCGAGACGAGCAGGTTTATTAACCTGCCTAAAAAGCAGCGAATAGAATCTGTCAAACGGCATCGATTGTGGCAGAAAAGCCTGGATGAAAAACAATTTCTTGATGCTGTATTTCAGGACAAACAGAGAAAAGAATAAACTCTCATCGGATATGCGCTCATCCA
Source organism: Candidatus Zhuqueibacterota bacterium (assembly GCA_014728085.1). Lineage (GTDB taxonomy): Bacteria > Zhuqueibacterota > Zhuqueibacteria > Residuimicrobiales > Oceaniaggregativiventaceae > Oceaniaggregativivens_A. Next base: position 25,757 of record WJMF01000004.1, on the reverse strand, counting down.
TGACTTTGGGACGTCCTCCGATTCGACCTCGCGCACGTGCAGCTTGCAATCCTGCCACCGTGAGCTCGTGAATGATATCCCGTTCGAATTCGGCCAATGCGCCAAAGAGATGAAAGGTCACCAGAAAATGTTTTGGTATTCATTGCTCGTTTGAATGGTGGGCCGCTCCGGCTCTGTCCCCGCACCTATCGCTATGTTTCTTTGTGTTTTAAAAGGGGGAGGGTGGTGTTATTTGTATTTTCAGATAGGTGCTTGACCGGTCGGCGATAGATGCGGGGCCAGGATCCTGCGCGGGCTCGGCGCGCTTCCCCCTGGGCCATGCCGCAATCCTATTTTAGCGTGACAGTGGTTTGTAGATATGTTTGCTTTTTGATATTGTCGGGGCATGTCCCAGGGCGCGATCGCGCCTCGCTATCATTTGGAAAAAAGATCTACAGTCGATAGATATGAACCGGCGATGAACGTCTAACTCTGTGGAATCAGTCTATTACGTTCATATGCCTTGTCTTTCAGAGACGAGACGCCGTCATTGGTCGCCGTTCTGGTCCCTGTTCCCTCGACCCAGCTGCGGGTGAGACGCTGGATGTGGGCGGGGTGGTTGGTTTGGTCTCTTCGAGACTATGTGAAAACGCAATAATGTTAATCAACTGCGTCCAGGAAAATTTATTATAAACCACGAAGATCGTGAAGAAAAATATTTTAATATTTTGTTTATATTTTATTTTTCCTTCGTGATCTGGTTTGTTATATTTTTTTGTCCGATCCTGCGTTATCTGCGGATGATTTGCATCAGCGCCTGCCGCGCCCGTTCGTCGTCGTATTGTCCGAGCCAGAAGACGGCTTTTTTGCGGATTTCTGCGCCGGGGTGACCGTTGGCGGCGCGGATCAGCATGGGGTCACCGCGGTCAGAGGGCAGCTGCGAGATGGTAAAAATAGCCGGCTCGCGCAGTCTGCTCTCCTCATTATGAGCAAAACAGAAACAAGCATTGCTGTTTTGCTGAGCATATCCGGCTCTCCTTTTAATTGGTTTCCTGCGACTGGTAAAGAATATCTTCCACCGCTTTGAGGGCGCGTTCATCTTCGCTCTGGCCGAGCCAAAAGAGGGCTTTTTTGCGAATATTGAATGCCGGATGCGTTTTGGTGATCTCGATCAGGGCCGGCACGCCTTTTCCGTCGGGTAGATTCATCAGGCCGAACAGAGCCTTTTCCTGAATGGCGGGATGCTCTGCATCGAGGACAAAGCTCTTCAGCAGTTCGATGGTCTCTTTATCCGTTTCGGATTTGGTTTGCGATATCCAAAAAACCGCCTTTTCGCGCAGCTCGGCGTTTTGGTGGCTTTTGGCGACATCGACGATAACCGGCAGGCCTTTGCTTTCCTCGAGTTGCGAAAGCGCGAACAGGGCCTTTTCCTGAACCGCCGGACTGTTGTCTTTCATTACCAGTTTGCGCAGGACCGGGCTGACGTCCCGCTCTGTTTTCACCTGGCCGAGCCAGAAAACCGCCTTTTCCCTGACATTCGGATTGTCGCTTTTTTCGATAACCTGCAGGATAACCGGCAAGGTTTCTTCCGATTCGACCTGGGAGAGGGCGAACAACGCTTTTTCCTGAACCCCTGCGATGGTGTCGTTCAGGGCAAAGGATTTTAGGACATCAATGGCCTCAACCGCTTCGGGTCGCTGGCTGATCCAAAAGACCGCTTTTTCGCGGATATCCGGGTCCGGGTGTTTTTGCGCCAGCTCAACCAAACCGGGAAAACCCTCCTGCGATTCGAGCTGGGAGATGGCATAGATGGCATTTTCCTGAACCTCCTTGTTGGGATCATCAAAGGCGAACGCTTTGAGTAAACCGGCTATTTCCCGGGCATTGTCATGTTTTACCTGCCAGGAGAGCGCCCGTAAAGCTCTTACCCGTAATTCGTTGTCACTGGAATTTCGGGCAATATCCACCAATGCTTCTGTCGCTTTGGGATCATCGATCTGGGTTAACGCCATCATGGCATTTTTTCGCACTTGCCGCTCGGGATCTTTTTGAATAATCGTTTTAAATAACCCGACCATTTCTTTGGCGTGGTCGTTCAGTCCGAGCTTTAACAGCGCCTGCGCGCGGACTTGCGGGTCATCGTCCTCTTTGGCGATTTCCACCAGTTTTTCACCGGCTTTTTCGCTGTTAAAAGTGCCGAGCAAAAAGACAATTTTTTTGCGCAGTTCCGGATCGTCGCTCTTCCTGTAGAGATTGCTAATTATTTCGTAAGCGCGGTCGTCATTGCGCCCCTGTAAGGCATAGATTGCCTGTATCACCAGCTCCTGGTTTTCCTGCTCTTTCATCGACTCGACAAGGGAAGCGTATTCCGGCTTGCCCATTTTGGCCAACTGCTCACCGAGGCGAATCATGCTGCTTTTGGCATCATCGACCCATTTGCTTTTGGGATGGGTCTGAATGAATTTTTGATAGCATTCAAAGGCCCGCTCAGGTGAATCGCCGGTTTTTTCGTCGGCATAGCATTTCCAGAAACGGGAGTCATCGACCCACTGGCTTTGGGGATAGGTTTCGATGATTTCCGACATCAAGGCCTCTGCCTGCTGCCATTCTTGATCGAGGATGAGGTTGTAGGCTTTTTTATAGGCTTGTGCAGCTTTGTCATCGGCCTGGATCGGAAGTGCGGCAGCCGAACCAATGCCGATGAGAACGATAATGATCAGCCATTTAAAGTTGCGTTTCATTTTCTCCTCCTGCGGATTTAGAAACTGACGTTACGACTTTTTTTCTTTGAATTTTCAGACATTGTTTTTCCCTGTCCATGATCATCTCTTCAAGGTTTATCTTCATCAACAGGGCGCGGTTGTCTACCCCGCTTTTCAGGACCTCGATGGCCGGGTCATCATAAACGGCATCGTGATTGGCGATCTGCATCATCACCAGTTCCAGCTCTGAAATCAGCTCTGCCAGACGCTGTTGTTCGCTCTTTTCGAGTTGTTGTTTCAGGACAACCGCCTCTGTGGCAAGCTCTTTGGATACTTTGCGTTGGTGGGCAAAATCGATGGAGGGGCTGTCGTTGATCCCAATATCGATATTTTTCAGGCCGAGCAAAATAAGTTTAGAGCGTTCGAGATACAGCGCGGCCTCTTTTCTGACATTGATATGACTGATGGTCTGAGTGAGCTGGTTGTTGATAAGCGAAGGGATGTCCTGTTTTTGCCAGGGAATTCCCGTAAACCAGACCACAGCCAGAAGGGCAAAAGCAGCAATCGCCAGTGCGGTTGACAGGTACCGCCGACGCGGTCTGAAAAAGGGGGATTGCGAAAGACGCGGTTTCTTCAGGTGCTTTTGCGTCTGGTTCAGCTCCGGCCGTTGCAGCAGTTTTTGCCAATAGGATTGCCAGAACGCTGCGCCGGGTTCAGGGCGTTGCCGTTTGGCCAGCAACGGCAAAGCGGAGAGCATCTCTTTGTATAGTCGACTGCACTTTTCGCATTGGCGCAGATGAGCCCGAAGCAAATCGCGGCGGTAGGGTTCAAGCTCGTCGTAAAAATCTTCTATAAATATATTTTGATATTCTTTACAGCTTTTCATATTGCCTCCCGGGTTTCCATTTCGGTGCGTAAAAATTGCAGGGCCTGTTGCATCTTTCGAATGGCGCGGAACAAAAGGCTCTTGACCGTGCCTTCGGCGACATCAACAGTAGCGGCAATTTCCGCAATAGAAAGACCGTGATAGTGTTTTAAAACAAAAACCGTTCTTTCGCGCTTGCTCAGCTTTTTCAACGCATTTTGTAAATGGCTCTGCAAAAAATAAGAGTCTGCTTTCTTTTCCGAATCCCCTGCAGCTGAGCGTTCTGCGGGTTCAGGTATACTGTCGGCTTTATAGGTTGACAAAGGCTTGATGATATTGAGTATCTTTTTGCGTTTCTGATCGATAAAGGTATTCACCGTTATTCGGTAGAGCCAGCTATAGGGTGAGGATTCCGGACGGTAACGGTGGATCGACTGATACACCTTTATAAACACCTCCTGCGATAGATCCTCGGCGTCATGGTGATTGCCGCTGAGGTCATAGGCGAGATAATAGATCCGTTTTTTATAGCGTTCGACCAGTTTCCTGAACGCGCGAATATCACCTTGTTGTATCTGATCAATGAGAACAGCGTCATCGGGTTTTTGCATCTTTGAACTCCCTTTCTGTTTCTATAAACGAGGGATAGCAGAAAAAGGTTTACATTCGTCTAAAGAAATTCGATATTATTAATATACTCTTTTCAGGGCCGGTATATTATCAAAAATTTGAGGTTTTTGTCAGATATTTGAGGAAACCGCTTGACCTTCTTGAGTTTTGCCCTTGTAAATATTTGATTTGTGGCATTTCCAGAATTGAATATATTGGTACATGAATTGCATAGAAAATGAAAAAAGAGATGTTCAAATATAGAGGAAAAGCTGATATGAAAACGAGAGAATATTCACTTGTGATCACTGCTCTTTTGTTGTTTTGCTTTTTGATGGCAACCACATGGTCAAAGAGCAGCGTCTGGAATCCTGAACAACAGGACCGCTTGAGTGCATTTTTACAGGCTGGAAGCGGCCAGGTAAGCGGTCGGCTCTATGGTCAGAATGAGGACGGGCTTGCCGGCGCATTTGTCAGACTCTTAAACATTGATTCTACTCAAATCAGCAGCGACAATGGCGACTGGACGGGTCGGGTCCGGGAGGATGGGACGTTTCACATCGATGCGGTCCCTGCCGGCGACTATTACGCCTATGCAATGGCAAAGGGCTATGAGCTTTTATATTATGATAATGTTACTGATTTCAGCCGGGCAACCCTGCTTTCCGTGAGCGCGGATTCGTTGGTCAGGAATATTGATTTCCGCATGATTAAAACCTCGGCCGGACAAGGCTGTATAAGCGGTACCGTTTACAACGATGCTGATCTACATCCGCTCTCTGCCGTGGGGATCGGGGTTTACAACGCAGACAGCGGCGAATATGCCGGCTGGACGCAAACGGATGAAAACGGTTGCTATGTGCTTTCTGAACTTAAAAATGGTGACTATTACGTCGCGGCCCGGAGCCGGGAATATCTCAATCAATATTACGACCGGGCTGCAAGCAGAAACGAGGCGACACCAGTCCGGGTTACCGAACCGGATACGACCCGAGATATCGATTTCTACCTTGAGCGGGGGGGCGTCATCAGCGGCACGGTGACCGATCACCAGGGAAATCCGCTGCAAGACATCTATGTCCTCGCTGCGCCCGTGGAAGAGGATTCTCTTCTGGACGGTGGTGACCGAGGTAGCGAGATTCAGAGCCGTTACGGCAAGGCGATTACCGATGAACACGGCTATTACGAGATCAGCGGATTGCCGAATGGTGAATACCTGGTTTTGGCTGAAAACCAGGGGATGCCCTATTCCCGTGCCTGGTATCCGGATGCGGCGGAACGCCGGGAGGCACAACCAGTGCCCGTTTTTGCAGGTGAACAAACCCCCAACATCGATATAACCCTCTCCCTTGAAAACGTATCCGGCAGCATCCGCGGTTGTGTGACCACCCTGCAGGATGAGCCGGTTACAGATGCTTATATTCATGTTGAATCGTTTCGCTCGGCAGCAGAACCGGTCAGTGCATGGGGGTATGCGAAAACCGATGCGCAGGGATATTACCGGGTAAACGGTTTGCAGCAAGGGGAGTATCTGGTCTCCGTATATGTGCGAAACGGCCGGCAGAATATTCACCGCTGGTGGCCCAACACAACGGATCGTACACTGGCCGAACCGGTAAGAGTCGATGCCGAACAAAGTCCCGATTCAATCAATTTTCGGCTGCCGCTCACCCTCAGTACCGCTTTGGTGAGTGGCCTTGTGACCGATATAAACGGGTCACCTCTGCATAATGCCGGCATCCAGATTCGTCCGGCGCAAAACAGTACAGATGATGTCCGGGAGGAGATATGGGCCTATGCCAACAGCGACAGCAATGGCTTTTATCGGATCGATCGCTTGCCGGCAGGCGATTACTATATCCATGCCACCTGCTGGCAGGAGAACGCCTTCGGTCAGCAGTGGTGGAACCGGGCGGACAGCCTCGCTGCCGCAACCGTAATTCAGTTAAGCGAGGGGGAACGACGTCAGGATATCGATTTCGATATAAGCCTGCGACCGGTCTATGGCAGCATTGCGGGCAGGATTTTAGATGAGAAAAGCGGTAATCCGGTTTCCCGCGCCTATATCGAGATCAAGCCGGATTACTATGACCGCACCATGGGGCCTGCCTCAATATGCCGATTCCGACCCTATCACACCATCAGCGACGAGAAGGGTTTTTTTCATGTCGACTGGCTTTATGAAGGCGATTACACTCTCTCCGTATATGCCAATGACTGTTTTCAATTTTACAAAGACGGCATCGTCATGGAAGAGGCGGAGAAAATTCGGGTGACCGGCGGAGAGAGAACGGAAATCGAGATGTCTCTAGAGCCGCGTATGGAAGGTAACAGCAGCATCAGCGGCCGGGTCAATGCGCAGCAGGAACAATTTCCCTGGGAAATTGCGATCATTACCGCCAAACCCTCGAACAGCATACTGGTTTGGCCGCAGTCGGCAATGTTTTATACCGCGGTTACGGACAGGGATGGGAGCTATACCTTAAATCCTCTGCCCGCCGGTGAATACTATGTCTTTTGCTTTGCGCCCTGGACCATCGGAGAGTATTATGATGGTGTTTTCGATCCTTCCAAAGCGACGCTGGTCGAGGTTGGTGAGGATCAATCGATTACCCGAATCGATTTCGAACTCGATCCCATACGATGGATGGGAGCGGGACGGGATTTACAGCCAGAAGCGGCTCAAGCCGGGGTGACCGGCGTGGTTACCGATCAGCAGGATCATCCGGTTGAGGGGGCTAACGTCTATGTATTGAACGAGTCCGGCCAACCGGTTTCCTTTGCACGCACGGATGCCGTCGGTAATTATCTTGTGCAGGGATTGTTTCCCGGCGCCTATGTCATCCAGGTGAGTGATCCGGGATACAAGAGCAAATACAATGGTCAATCGGATGCGTTTGAAAACGCCGAGCCCATTTTTATCGGTTCCGGAATCGCAAACATGGATTTCAATCTGGCGATGACCATTCCGACGGGCATAAACAATGATCCCGTCCAGCAACCCGATGCTATCGAATTGCTGGGCAACTATCCCAATCCCTTCAATCCGGAAACGGTGATCTCTTTCCGTCTTCCACAGGATCAGCAGGTTACTCTGAGCATATATAACATCAGAGGAAACGCAGTGCGCCGGCTTTACAGCGGACACCTGAATAGCGGCGAGCACAGCATAACCTGGGATGGTCACAATGACAATGGTCTTGTGGCCGGCAGCGGTGTCTATATATACCACCTGCAGAGCGGGCGTAAGGTGCTGAGCGGCAAGATGTTGCTCCTGCGGTAAAGAGCGGATAGCACAAATTTTCCGTTGTTTTGTAAAAAAAAAAGCTTGAAAATAGATACCGGTTGATTTAATTTGACAATACAGGATAACCCGGTTCGCAAATTACAAGTGGGCCGGGTCATTCTCATATACCGGTATGCGATTTAGCGCTCATAGGACCGGGGTTACAAGACAGTCAACATTCCGGATTGGAAACCCATTGATACGCAAACGTCTCATTCTATTATTTGTCGTGCAGATTGCTCTGGTGCTTTTGCTCGCCGGATTTTATCTGCGCTATCACGTTGCTGCTGTGCTTGAACAGCAGGTCGGTGAAAAGCTGTCCGCAATAGCCGCTACCGTTTCCTCACAGCTGGACGCCACTTTGATTTCAATGTTGAATCCGGGTGATGAAAACACCCGCACCTTTAGCAATTTGCGCAACCGATTGACGCAAATGAAGGCTGCGTCCGGCATGGAACGGATTGTGGTGATGGACCCACAGGGACGGGTGTGGCTGGATACCAAAATAGAGAGCATCGGATTAACGTATTCGCGTTTTAATTTTGATTATATAGAAATCATGCAGGCCCTGGAACGGCATCCCGTGAGTTCGGTGCTTTTCAAGGCAGAGAATGACCGTCTCTACAAGAGCGGATATGCCGCTCTGGCGCCGGTTCGGGGCGTTGTGGCTGTTGAGGGCAGCGCCGCCTCGCTTCAGGCCATCAACCGGATAGAATCGACCCTTTTTCAAATTGGTGTTTTTTCAATTGTTCTCTCTTTTTTTCTGGCCATTATCACCTCCAAAAGCATTACCAGACCTCTTTCGAGGCTCCAGCGGGCTGTGGAACAGATCAGCAAGGGCCGTTTTCACCGTCCGGTTCCCGCAAGCGGCCGGGGGGAGGTGGCTTTTCTGGCTCACACCATGGAACGCATGCGTCAAAATATTCTTCAGCGCGATGAAGAGCAAAAAGCCATGCTGGCTGGCGTGGCGCACGAGATCAGAAATCCTCTTGGCGGCATTGAACTCTTTGCCGGTTTGCTGAACGATGAGATCGATCGGCCCGAGCTGAAAGAAAAGACGAAGAAAATACTGAAAGAGGCGGGGAATTTAAAGATTCTGGTACAGAATTTTCTCGATTATGCCCGGCCGATTCAACCCCGGCCGAAACAATGCCGCATTTCAGAAATTTGGCATGAGGCGATAGCTCTGGTCAAAACCGAAACCTTGACGAAAAACGTCCGTCTGCAGCTCGACGGGGATGCCGACATTTTTGTCGATCCGCAGCATCTGAAACAGATTTTTCTCAACCTGTTGCTCAATTCGATTCAGGCCACATCCGCCTCTCGACAAAATACGATTAAAATGAGCGTAAGCGTGGATAAAGAGGTTCTGATTGGAATCGAGGATCAGGGAGCGGGCATGACCCCGGAAGCCGCAAAACGGTTATTCGATCCTTTCTTTACCGATAAAGCCAATGGTCTGGGACTCGGGCTGGCGATGGCGAAAACATTTGCCGAAAAGAACAACGGCAGCATCGAGCTGCTTAAAAGCGACGACCAGGGCACTCTTTTCGAACTGCGTTTTCCAGCCTTTTAAGCTTATGATGGATACGGATACTGTCTTTTTTTTAAAAGTAAAAAGCATTTACCGGGAGGGTTATTTTTGCACAGCGTTTTGATTATTGAGGACAATGATACGATGCGGGAGGGGATGAAGCATGTGTTGATCAAACTTGGTCTGAGCGTGCGGGATTATGCTTCTGCTGCGGAGGCGGTTCGTTCTTTTGAAAAGAAAAAGGATGATATCGTTATCACCGATTATCGCATGGATGAAATGGATGGTATCGAGGTGCTGGATGCTGTGCGACGTATCAGTCCCCGCACCCAGGTGATGATGATCACCGCCTACGGCAGCATTGAGCTGGCTGTTGAGGCGATGAAGCGCGGTGCTGCGGATTTTATTGCCAAACCGTTTTCGCATCAGGAATTTCAGATTCGCGTGGAAAAATTATGTAAGACCCTGGATCAGGCAGATAAAATCAGCCGGCTTGCAGATGAGAATTTGTATTTGCGCGAAGAGCTGGAAGGGGAGTACAATTTCGGCGAGATCATCGGTCAGTCGCCGGAGATAAAACGGATTTATAAAACCATTGCCAAGGTGTCCAAAACCGATTCGACAGTCATTGTTTATGGCAAAAGCGGTACGGGCAAGGAACTGGTTGCCCGTGCTATCCATAAAGCCGGTCTCCGCGCTGAGCAAGCCTTTATCCGGGTCAACTGCGGCGCCCTGGCCGAAGGTGTTTTGGAATCCGAACTCTTTGGTCACGAAAAAGGTGCCTTTACCAATGCGATTCGACTGAAAAAGGGCAGGTTTGAACTGGCCGACGGCGGCACCATATTCCTGGATGAGGTGGGTGACCTGCCGCCGGCGTTACAGGTGAAATTGCTGCGGGTTTTACAGGAAAAAGAGTTTGAACGCGTCGGGGGAGAGGAAACATTACGGACAGATGTACGGATCATTGCGGCAACCAATCGCGACCTGGAAAAACTTGTTGAGCAAGGAAATTTTCGTGAGGATTTATTCTACCGTCTGCATATCATTCCTGTTTATCTTCCGTCTTTAAAAGAGCGGCCCGGTGATATTCCGTTGTTGACCCGGTTTTTCCTCGATCGTCTCGGCAAAAAGATCGGAAATCCGGATCTGACGCTAACCAAATCGGCCATAGATTTACTCTGCAGTTATCACTGGCCGGGAAATGTAAGAGAGCTGGAGAATATTCTGGAACGGGCGGCAGTACTGGCAGAAAACAGCACAATCGATGCAGCCGATCTGGCCATTGAACAACCCAAAGCTGCATCCTCTTCCGGAGAGGGGCTGAATGAAATCCTGGCCTATGTGGAAAGAGAGGCTATTGAACAAGCCTTGCGAAAAGCCGGCGGTGTCAAAACCACGGCAGCCCAATTGCTCAAGATCAAAACCAGCGCCCTCTATTATAAACTGGAAAAATATAACCTGCTGTAATATCAGATTTTTGAATGTACCTCTCAGCTTTTTGAAAAATTTCCTGAAAAAAAGTTTATTGGCGAGAAATTTTTACTGTTTTTACTTTAGTTAGGGGGGTATCTGCCTTTTGGTATCTTTTTTGCTTTCTTTTGAACAAAGAGCGGTTCTTTTTTCAAAAGGAGTAAAAAGATGAAACATGGCCTGCTTGTTATCATGATTTTATACCAATTGGCCGTGGGGCAATATCTGAGCGAGAATGTAGTGGAAAAATCATTTGAAAGTACATCATTTTTCTTTCAGCCAAATTATTTGAATCCCTTTGGAATCGGCAAATTTGCTGAAATCGCTCCCGCTCTGATCGATGATCCCTTTCTCAATGTTGTCGTCAACCCCGCTTTTTTGGCGGCTGAATCCTTTCAGCAGCACTATGTTTATATCAATTTCCGCAATACCTGGGAGATCAACGAACAATACTCTTATGTCTACCCCTGTTGGGATTGCCGCACATTTGCCCCGGATTATCGTTATATTCCCTATTATTATAACGACACGCGCCAGGCCCTGGAGCCGGTTTTTTCCGGTGGATATCTCTTGCGGCCGTTGAAAAAATTGGGTAATTTTACCCTGGGGGTCACATACCAAATGATTCTCATCAATGATTCCTATTATGATATACCTTCTAATGTTTATTTACCGCAGCCGGGTTACGATTTTGCCGGTAACAGGAGCGCCGCAGCGGAAAATATTCCCATCACGGAGAAATCGGGCGGCGATGACGAGATGCACCAGGAGGGACATTTTACCACGTTTTTCGTCAGCGCCGATTTTAGCCCGGATATTGCCGCCGGTCTGCGCCTCAACCGGATCAAGTTTATCAGAGATGGATTGTGGGGCAGAAAAGAGGTGCATGATAACGATATCTATAGCGATCGTGAATCCCGTTTGTTTAAACAAAGGGACCGCAATCAGGATTACCATCAGTGGGACTGGCAGGCGGGGCTGAACTGGCAGATCAATCCTTTATGGATCGTCGGATTGACTTTTGGTTACCTCTGGGGTGATGCCACCCAGGTTTTGCACGAAGAGGATGAATATAACCATCGCTATGGCACCGAGAACAGAGATACGAATTGGTACAGGATGTACAGCGTTTCAGGTGATGATAAATCCTGGACGCACGACGGAAAAACAGTGTACGGTGGACTGAATGTCCGGGTAACGCCGACGCCACAACATACGTTTCAGCTCTATTATCGCAATGTGCGGGAGGCGGTGACACTGCGCAATCTCTCCTTTATCTCGGATTCTTCTCACAGTCGATATCACCGTGAATGGAGCTATCAGGATCAATACAAAATCTCCGATTCAGAGTCCGAATCGGCTCTCCTCGACGATCGCAGCGGTGAAGGGGAACAGACCGGCAGGAGCCATCGCATCGGTTTCACCCTGCAGTGGCAGTTCAGCAAATCGACCCGTATCTATTTCGGATTCAACTGGCATTACGACAAACGCCGCACCGATATGACCGAATCCGTCTATTCTGACCGCTTTTATCATCATCTCTGGCAAAATGACGACAGCGGTGAACGCTATCATGCGGTAACAGAACAAAAGGATATGTTTTGGGACCTCTCGGTTGAAAACACAACCGTACAGCTCCCCGTGTTTATTCAGCATCGCATTGCCGATCACTTTGAGCTGTTGTTCGGATTTAACCGGCAAATCATCAATTATACCATCGAGGAAGAGACGCTGGCCGTTTTTGATTTTCGAAAAATAGTCGAGGACAATGAAACCGATCTGCAAGAACGGTTTGGTGAACGCTACCGCGAGCCGGTGCAGCGAAAAAGCGAAACCCACACATCGATCCTGCTGGGATTGCTGATTACACCCGGCGAGCGCTTTCGAACCAGACTGTTGATGGTTCCGCATTATACCGATACCTATCGCGGAACCGAGCTGAGCAATGTGCAGTGGTGGCTCGATTTCATCTTTGCGCCGTAACCGATAAGGATTGAGTTTTGTGCAGAATTGTAGTATATTTTTATAGAGTAACGGTTCATCCGTTTTGAGGAATTGTTTATGCGTGTTTTCGTTTATATTTTGCTTTTTATCTCTCTTTTATCGGGTCAGTCTCATATTGCAGAGATCAACACCCCGATTGAAACGGAATTCGGAATTTATCAACCGCATTGTTCAGATGTTGTGCCCGATTGTGCACCGCTTGCTGTTGGTGAGAATCTCGAAAACGTCGTCAATCTGGATCAATTCTCTTTTAGCCCGACGGAGCTGGCATTTTTACAACAGAATCATTTTGTCGTTACGCCGGCAAAACGCCGGCCGGAAAAGTCAGGGTTGAATGTTTTTAATGAGATATACGATATTTATACCTATTGCCGCGAGAACGGCATTCCGATTTTTGTCAGCAGCCTGGCGGGGACATCTCTGCCCCCGGGCTGACACGAGGTGAGATGGGATGGAACCGGTGCGCAGGGGCATCGTTCAAGTAGTGGTGTTTATTTCTACCGCTTAAGCGTCAATGGATCGCAATATTACAAGCGTATGATATTGCTTAAATAGACTGAAAGGAGTAAAAAGGCAGATGAAAATGATTCAGATTGTTGCTGTAATTTTTTTGGTAATGTGTTTATACTGTTCGCGTGATTTCGGCAGTCAGCCGGCTCATGCTTCTTTTGATGATCTCACTGCCGCAGAAGCAAATGTGCTGGAATCGAGTGATCGTTTTGGCTTTGCTCTGTTTCAAAAACTGGCCGAAACGGAAAGCGAAAAAAATCTCTTTCTTTCTCCCCTCAGCGTTTCCATGGCCATGGCCATGGCATATAATGGTGCGGAGAATCAGACAGCTGCAGAACTTAAAAACACCCTTGGTTATGAAGGGTTCTCGCAAAAGGAACTCAATCAGGCATATAAACTGCTTGCAGAAAAATTGCTCGATTCAGATCCCCTGGTTCGGTTCGAGATTGCCAATTCGATCTGGTATCGGCAGGACTTTAAGGTCAAAGAGGCGTTTTTAAACCTCAACAGGACCTATTTCGATGCCATGGTCAAAGCGCTAGACTTTGGCTCCTCCGATGCATTGCCCACCATTAACGGTTGGGTGGAGAATAAAACACACGGCAAAATCGCCAAAATTATAGACCGGATTGATCCGTTCGCGGTTATGTTTCTTATCAACGCGATTTATTTTAAAGGGGATTGGACCTATGCTTTTAATGAAGAGAATACCCGGGATGATACCTTTTTTGCGCCGGATCAGGAATATCCCTGTAAAATGATGAAACAGAAAAATGAGTTCCGATATGGTGAAAATGAAAAGGTCCAGCTGGTTGAGCTGCCCTATGGCAACGGACAATTCGCAATGACTGTGGTGTTGCCAAATCCGGAATACGATCTTTCCGGTATTGTCGCCGGCTTGACTCTGGACACGCTGCAATCCTGGAGCAATTCGATGAGTGAACAAAGCGGTACGGTTTTACTACCCCAATTCAAAATAGAATATGAGAAAGACTTGAACGATGTTTTGCAGGCGCTGGGTATCGAGGATGCATTTAAGGCTGATCGTGCAGATTTTAGCGCTATCAGTGATGCGAATGATCTTTATATCGATAAAGTCAAACACAAATCCTATGTCAGGGTAGATGAACAAGGTACGGAAGCCGCAGCCGTGACATCGGTTGAATTTCGGGTCACTTCAGTGCCGGCTGAGAAGGAATTTTATATTAAATCCGACCGACCCTTTTTGTTTTTTATACAGGCAAAGTCAACCGGTTCGTTGTTGTTTATGGGAACCGTTTACGTTCCGGAATCCGATGAATCATCAGGTGAGTAATCGATAATGTTACGTTTTACCATTCTATTTATTATGATGCTGTATTTTGGGTCCATTGCGGCTGCAGTGCAACCAACCAACAACGATGCTTCAGAGCCGGACAAAAGATATGAGACAATTCTGTCTGAGAAAACGCAATTACAGGCATTGAATTCCCGCTTACGACATCGGGCCGATTCACTTGCTGCCGCCATAAGCGAGTTGAAACAACAGCAGGAGATCAGCTATTTCGAAAGAGTCAGGCTGGAAAATTTGCTCAAAAAAGCTCACAAGGTGTCGGAAACCATAGAATTAAATACTGAAAAAACAGAGCAGCTTGAAGACGAACGACAGGAACTCGGTACGCAACTGATTGGGATTTATTCGTACCGGATCGATTCCCTTTTATCGCTGCTGCAAACCGAAAGCGGCTCATCAAAGGAACAGCTGCTTCAACGGATTCAGTCGTTGCGGCAAAAGCGGTCTGTTCTTGAGATGGAGAACATCCCGACAGTTGCGGAGATACCATCCGCGGATCGCCTGACCGTTGAGGAGAGCGATACGCCTGAAGAAATCGAAGCAAAGCGCATTTACTATCTCGACCAGTCTGAAAAGCTCAAGCAACGGGCCGCATTGCTGCAAGAAAAAATGACCCGAGTGCGCAAGGAAACAAAATTGCGCCGGCGCATGGCTGATTTGGTAGAAGACGTTCGCCTGTTTGACCAGAGCGATGAACCCTATGCGCTTTCCTCCTCAGAAGCGGTTGCTGTCCGGGATGGTCTTGACCAACAGTCAGAGTACGTTAATTCTCCGATCGGAGAGGGGAGGGAGGGCGATACGGTTCCATCGCGTCTCGAGTTTGAACAGGTATTAACGGTGAATACGGGTATGCTTTCCATCTATCAGGTGGATCAATATATCGAATTACTGCAGGGGGAAGAACAGAAATATATCGCCATCTCGGATAGTTTGCACCGGGTTGCCGATCAATACGCTCAGCAAGCTGAAACATTACGACAATCGATTGATGAAAAATCGCAATAGATGAAGACCTCATTTGCATTCAGGCAACGCCTGTTTCTGACCTGCCTGTCTTTACTGTTTCTGATACAGGGGGTTGCAGGACAGTCTCGTTGGCGGTTTATACATCGTCTGCAAAGCGGTATGGTGTATGACAGCAATGTGGAAGAGTCTCTATATCACCCCCGGGCCGCACCTGCGTTGCGCTTGATGCTGGACACAAAGGGGCTCTATACAAGCGGCGGCCGCCACTGGAATTTATCCTACGCTTATAATGTCGGGGGACAGTTGTATCAACAGCCGCTACATGAAAACAAGATGATCCATGAGGCAAGCGTCAGGACTTTTTATCATTCAGTTTTTTTTCGTATCGGCATAAAAGGCGGCCTGCGTTTTAAGCGATTTTTTGAGAAAAGACACGACTATCTCAGTGGCAGCGCCACCCCCTATGTTGTTCTCGACCTTGGCAGGGGTTTTAACCTGGAGGTTTGCAGCCGATTGAAAACCCTTGATTACCGTTTTAATGATATTTATGATCATCGAAAACACGAAAATATGCTGCGGCTGCAAAAAAGGGTCAAACAAAATTGGAGTTTGGCGTTGCGGCTAATGCACAATCCCGTCTTGATGCGAAGACACGCCTATGAATATCATATCAGCCGTGATGAATGGCGACAAAAGGCGAATCGGCAAAAAGATCTCGAAAGTATTGTAGGCATCGAAGCGGACTGGTATGCCGGCGGTGGCTTGTTCAGTGCTCTTTATCGGTTTGAAACGTATCGATCCAATAGCGACGGGGTCGCATATAGACGACAAGGCATGACCCTGCTGGCTGCCAGGAGTATCTCGGATTTTTTGTTGCGGGTAATCGTTGCTTTTCAACGCAAGCGATATCTCGACAAGGTCTTTCCCTATCTGCCTCTGGATCTGGACAGGGAACATGAAGAGAATAATTACTTTATTATCGATATTTCGCGCGATTTAAGCCGTACGCTGAGCGCTGTATTGCGCACAGCCTGGTATTCCAATGAATCGCCTTACGCATCGCTCTATTATGAAAAGTTTGAGATCCATACAAGTCTGGAATACCGCTTTTGACAGATTACTTTTACAGCCGTTTATGACCGTTATGCCTACAGCGGTTCCGCCAGGGCGACGATGTAGGGCCAGATACCTACCGTGCAACCGCTGCAAACCTGTGCATAGAGCCAATAGGATTTACTACTGCCGGAGGCATCATGGAGCGGCACTTTGGTGATCTGCACGGTCCCGCCTCCCTGATAGCCGCCGGTGGTGCCGGTATATGCTGTACATTGTCCCAGAAGAATCGCTCTCCGTTGAGCGGGATCCGACGAATCGTGAGTGCCATCGCGAATCACCCAGATTTTAGAGGTGCCGTTTCCGCTCATGTTCATGCAGGCCATGGAAATAGTGGCCTGAAAGGCATCGGGATGAGCGCTCAGATCATAAGCCACTGTAAACTGGCCATTGCTGGTTCTTTGGATGGGAACGCCGGACGTGGGCAGAATATTTTCAGCCAGTCTGATTTCAACCGGCACATCGTTGTCTCCGACGCTGGTCAGGCTCCATTGCCCACCGCTATATTTCAAAAAATCGTTCTCCTGGGGCGTGGTGGTGGTGATCGACGTGCCCTGCAATTCATCGGCATTCCACATAGCCTGATTCGATTGAGCGATCAATTGACTGCCATTCAGCGTTAAACCCGAGCCGTAAGCCACGCTGACGGTTCGGTCGGAAACATTGATTCCGTTTCCGGCAAGCGGTTTTTCGTTTTCCGGGTCATAGTCGCTGTCGGTGGAGCTCCAGACCGGATCGCTTTCGGTACCAATGCCGGTGGCATCCGTTGCCAGCTCCCATCTTGAGGCCGTATGATCCCATTTTAAGACCTGACCATTACCTGTGCCGTGAATGGATTGCAGCACGCCGTTGCCGGAAGCGGTAACGATCACGGGAGCACCTGTGGTGCTGATATCGCTCATTTCGCTGATCGTGGCGCTGCCGTAAACCGTTAATGAACCGGTATTACCGGATTGTCCGATTGTCACATCGGCATTATTGGTTATCTCCATCATGACCTCGTTACTGGTGTTTTTTACCAACAGTTGTGCCCGGCTGGAAGAAAAGCCAACAGTCAATCCCAGGATAATTATAATGAATATCAAATATTTGTGCATCGCTACCTCCAATTTTTCAGTGTCCTGTTTTTGTGACAAGCTGTCGTGATTCATTGACAAGATGGTTTTATGCCCTTCCTATTTTTGTAATATAAGGCATTAAAAAACAGCACGACGAATCTTAATTCGGTTTTAACTGGTTTTTATCGGGCAAAGATTATTCCATCCGGCAGGATCTAACGGTTTCCACCATGGTCAGATATCCCTGGACCGGAACATAGGCGGGAATAGAGTTTCCCGAACCGAGAGCAAACCCTTTGTAATTTTTTGCCTGATCAATAATCTCGAGAACGTAATCGCGTATCGCCTGTTCATCGTTCTGGCAGAGAATATCGACATCCACACCGCCAAAATTTCCGATGCGATTGCCGTATTTCTGCAACCAGACTGAAAAAGGCGCAATTTGGTCTTCATTGGAGTGCTTGGCATCTATGCCGGCTGTATCGATCATTTCGTTCATGACGGAAAAGATATTGCCGCAGGAATGCAGCAAAAAGGGTTTGTGATAAGCGTGAACAAGGTCGATAATTTTTTTATACTGGGGGATGATATGGGCAACAATATCGTCGGGCTTGAGAAGAGTTGATGTTTTAAAGCCGAGATCGTCGCCAAAGCGGCAAACACAATAGGCATGATGATGTTTTTTCAGAAAAGCTTGCCAAATTTCAAGCATTAAATCGCCGATGCGGTTAAAGAGATCGGTATACAATTCCGGATCATCAACCGAAAGCAGACACAGGTTTGTATAACCGACAAAATCCTGAGCGATTTCAAAGACGCCGTTTCCGGGGCCGCCGATAGCTTTCATGCCGTCGGGCAGCAATTCCGTCAACAGTTTAAAATGTTCATCGTAGAGGCTAAAGTATTTATCCGTTATCTCTTTGAACGGATACCGTTCAAAATCCTCCCGGTTTTGTATGACCCCGGCTTTGCGACCGGACAGAGCCTGCCCCTGTTGGATGACATTGGTTATACAGCCTTCAAAGGATACAGTATCATAGCCCATTTTGCGAAAAAAGTCGATTTGAGATTGCATATAGTTTTTTTTGTCCGCTTTATCTCCGAAAATGAGATTTGAGAAGGAATGGTTTAAAATTTTTTCCATGATTTTATCATCGATAATATGTTCGTACAGTGGCAGCCGTTCTGCCGGGATATTTTTCGCAGCATTGACGATGTGTTGATAGTTAGGCGTAAACTGTTTTTCGATCATTTTTTGACCTCTTGGATAGATACAATTTTTCGATTATAGAAACGGTTAGGTTGTTCCTTTGATGCCCCGGACTGTTGTTGCTACGCCGAGTGGGGCTATGTTATACTTTTTTATTAAAAAATAACAATATCTGTACATGAGAGCTTGAGTGTCAAGTCAACCGAAAAAGGTGCAGACAACCGCCGGGAAATAGAGAACGATTTGAAACGAAAAGGCCACGCTAAACTATAGCAAGCCGAGCAATAACAGATCAGCAGAAAAAATATTGCTGTAAACGGGTGGTTGCCTCCGGCGATTTTGGAATAAAAATTAGGTTTTTTGTTGATTGTTGAGTTTGTTTTTATTATATCATTGCAAAAGCCCGTTTGGGAGTACCGCGCATTGGGTTTATTATATTAATATTTTACCAGATTACAAACCTAAAAATGCGGAACCATCGGTTGCCGCCGGCGTTACAGGTAGCAATATTCAGAGGAGTACGAAGAGATGTTAAATGACAAACGCTTGAAAAATGCAGAGACCTATGATGAGTTTTTACCGCCTTCCCATGATCATTACGTTCTTTACCAGCATCATTATCAACGCGCGGTTGTCAGCGAGGAGGATAAGGCTTTTCTCAACCGTTTTGACGGTTTGTATGTCGCGGTGCTGACAGAGGTGTGGTGCGGGGACTCGATTGCCATTATACCCGTTGTTAAGAAATGGATCGAGGATAAAGCGCATGTTCATATGCGTATTTTGCAGCGGGATGCCAATCTGGATATTATGGATCAATATTTGACCCGGGGCGGTCGCGCCATTCCGAAAATTATTTTTTTCGACAGCGATTTTACGGAGATTGGGAATTGGGGGCCACGCCCTGAGCAAGCCCAAAATATTTATGAATTGCATCGTCCTAAAATTGAAACCGGTGAGATCGACAAGGCAACCGTGCATCAAAAAATCCGCCGATTCTATGCCAAAGACCGCGGCAGGAGTATTATTGCGGAACAGAAACAACTGCTCGAAACGGCGGCAAAAGAGTAACAGGAATCCGATGCCGCGCAAGGCAGGTTGGCGAAACGGTTGATCGATCGCATTATTTTAATTGAACAAATTGGATATTCGTTTCCTCGAGGTGGTATTTGTCCTCTTTTTCGACAAAAATGAATGTATTGCTCTTGAAGACATTGAGATTTTTATAGAGCAGATCGGGAACGGTATGATAGCGGTACACCAGCCCCTGCCAGGGCATGTTGGTGTTACTGCCGAATTGGGTGGTAAACGACATATCCGGGGGGCCGAACAGCTCTTCTATTCCATTCGGTGACATTCCCATTTCTATTTGATCGATGTTGTTTTGATTGAATGATTCGAGCCTGTTGTTGCTTGGATGTTTATCCGACACTGAGGTCACCTTGCCGTCTATGAATATTCGCCCCCCTTCTTTGGTGGCGGTTGTACAGCTGAGGCTAAAGAGCAGAAAGAGAAGACTTGCAACCGTACCGGGCTTTTTTACATTCATCGTTATTTCCTCTCTTTTTCATCATACTTATTCTGCAGGCGCAGTGGTTCAAAATCGAACCAAATTTGTTCGAGCGTTTGTTGCGGGACTTTTACCACCAAGGTGTCGTTGAGATCATTTGCCAGCAGAATTTCCAGTTCAAGATGTGGCCAGTTGTCTTCTTTTGGTGCAAAATGGGAATATGTATAGCTAAAGGCGCCGATTCGAGATATTTCATTTACCCGCTGTAGTGCCTCTTCATCCGTACGAATAAAATAATAGGTGGTATAGCGAAAATGGCGGTCAAGGGCGGCTAAATCTTGATCCTCCCTTCGCAAGGCCAAATCCACGACGGCCCGGCCGAGCTCATTTACAGAGGGAGCGTCCTGGGAAAGGAGATAAGCGTCTTTCCCCGGGTTGAATGCTGTAGACCCGGTGTGCTGCGGGAGCGGGATGACGCTGATAATGACCGAGGATGCGCTGTATCCGGTATCCTGCATCCACTCCTTGATGTTTTCGAATGGATCGTAAAAAATATTCCATGCGGACTGGGAAACGCGACTGGATTGGGTAATGAGCTCATTCATCTTTGATTTGTAATAGTTTTTTATCTTGTAGATAAAGGGCGGTGTGTAAAATGTGATCGAGAGGTCGTGCTTTTTCAGACAATAGACGGGTGTTTTGATTCTGTTGAGATGATCATAGGCAATCACGCCGCCGTAGGAAGCGATAACGCCGTTGTCTTCCCAGGCTCCGGGGGGCAGTTTTAAAAACGCCATCTCATATCCCCACAGAGGATACTTTTGCTCCCGGGGTAAAACGATCCTTTGTTCCGAGGGAGAGGGTACGGTTTTAATTTTATCTTTAGCTTCCGCAATAACATTAAACGCTGATGATATGGCTATGCTGCCGGCAATGCCCGGTCCGATCGATGAAAAATCTCCAAACGTATTGATGCCCACCACCTTTCCCTGCAGATTCAAAAGGGGGCCGCCAGAGCTTCCCGGATTGATATTGACATCGCTGAAAATAACTCTTTCTTCCACTTTGCTGATAATACCGGCAGTAATGATTTTGGTTTGCCGAAGGGGATTTCCGATCGCAACCACGTGATCACCTGCTTTGAGCGAATCCGGGTCATTTCCGCACAAAGGCAAAACAGGAATGTCGGCGACAAACCGCGGGTGAATATACAGCACTGCCACGTCCTTTTGCCGGTCATGGGCAATGCATTTGGATTCAACCCGAAGGGCGTCGTTTATCTGTACCTGGATGGTGACCGAGTTTATGACGACGTGATGATTTGTCAATACCAGGCCTTGTTTGCTGACGAGAAATCCCGATCCGCGTCCCTCATCGCTCAGAATGGTAACGATACCGTTCTTATATTTCTGAAAGAGTTCAGCCTCTCTCGAAAGGCTCTGTGCCGGAGCCGGAGGAGAAGCTGGCATACATAATAGAAATAGTATTAACAGGCCAGTTATTGTTTTCAAGAACATATAAACCTCAATATTACAGAATGAATGGTATTTTCCTTATTGTTTTTCTATTTTTTAATCGCAGATTTTTCTTCATCTGCGGCAATCGGCGTTTGCAGTTTCTTCAACACGGTATAGGTGGAAATGATAAAGAATTCAAGTAAATTTTATAACTTTAATAACCGGATGCAATCATTTTTTTACGATCGCGGCTCTGTCCGGGATGAAATTTTCTGCGCCAGGGGATGTTGGATTGTATATATATATGAGCAGTCAGGAAGATGTCCTATCCGTAAGGAAGGACTTTTTGATTTGAAATGGTCAGGGAGGAGGATATTATGAATACTGTTTTTATCAATCTTTATATTAATTTTATATTCCCTTAACATAGAGAGCTTATTTTATCTTTGGAAAAGGGAAAGAAGGGATGGATCGATGGCATACCTGATACTCGACGACGGGCACCTCGAGGCAAGCGACTATAAGAGTTATTACCTTTATTTTGATGAGACCAATCCCGAAGAGTACAGATGGGCTATGGAATTGTCAAAAAAGACCATTAACGATATCGATCTTAAAAAACACCGGGACCGGATAAAAAAACAACGCTTTTTCATCAACTAAACGTTCCTCATTTAGCTGCCCGCGAGCACCTCTGTTCGCGGTTGCGAAATTTTGCTTAACCGCACAATGTAATCATAGTGAATAGTCAGAATAGCTGCCGGACTGCATGGTACCTGTCAATTGGGTTGCAAAGGTACCAAAAAAAAATCACAGGCCGGACAAGCTGCCAGCCTGCGATTTTTTACCACTGTTTAGATTGTCAAGTCGCCGGGATCAAAGATAATATACCAGCTGTAAGGGATTGTCTTTAATTTTGTGGC
Organism: Candidatus Zhuqueibacterota bacterium; assembly: GCA_014728085.1. Taxonomy (GTDB): domain Bacteria; phylum Zhuqueibacterota; class Zhuqueibacteria; order Residuimicrobiales; family Oceaniaggregativiventaceae; genus Oceaniaggregativivens_A. The sequence goes on along the minus strand of WJMF01000004.1, from coordinate 3,231 downwards.
GTTATTTAACTTTTAAGATTTGGGTAAGAAACGGGTTACTTTGGTCCCGCATTTGGGACATTCCCCTTGTGCCATTTTTCGGCCATTCGCGGTTTCTTTGACAGCAGCATTGGTAACCATTTTTTTCTCGCGACATTTTACACAATATCCCTCAAAATCCATGCCGAACCTCCTTTGGTTTTGGGTGAAAGAACGGAAACCTCTTCCGAACGTCCCCATAGTAATAATCTCTTCGTATTCAGTGCCCAGGCAAGTGTTGGCCGGATGCAAGTCCTTTGATGCGATTCTGATCGATGCTTTGGATCACTCTTTTATTCCCCCTTGCTGATCCCAGCCGGATTATTGCCGGCTCGGTCTGCCGTACATTATACTCTGGTTTTTTTTAAACTTGACAATCCCGTGATTTGGGGAAAAGTACTCTAATAGTTGCATTATTATAATACTACAATAGTTTGAATAACACAAGCTTAATTATTAAAAAAAAGTCAAAATTTGCATATTTCAAGCTTGTTTTTGCCTGAAAAGGGTATGGTAAGGCTGATTTTATCCGTTTACGCTCAAAACCACAATCGTTTTGTCATCGTTTTGGAAATATCCCTGGGTAAACAAGCGCAGTTTGTCGAAAATCGCTTCTATGATCATTTCAGATCCGACCGGAGAAATGAGCTTCATCAACCCGAATCAGTGGTAGAACAAGCGATGTATGGGTTATTATGGAATGGAGAGTGAGAATCATACCAAAGAGCAAAAGTCCGGCTGACATGCCGATAAACACTTAATGTTCAACGGTTTTGAAGAGTTAACAAATTCAAAAAAGGGTACTTTGTAGTCCGGGCAATCACAATCTCTGTTTATTATTGGTATACTTTGTGATCAGGGTATTTCGCAGATCTTTATACATCCGCACCGCCTCAACCATCATTTTGCAGCTATAATCGGTCAGGAATATTTTGGCTTTTTCCGGACTTTGCTTATAAAAGTCGAGCGCCTGGCGGTCGATTGAATCCTGTTTGGCGAAAAAACCATTTTCAAGCGGATCTCGCTGCGCCTTCAAATCTTTGATCGCTTCCTGCCATTTGAGATAGAGCAGATTGTCGACAAAATCGATGGCCCAGCGCGCTGATCCTTCCTGAAATTGGTTGGGATTATAGGTCTTGTAGAGCGGAGATATTTCCTCTACACCGCAGTAAATCGGTACATAGGTACTGACGTACTGATTGTCCAGATAGAACCAATAGACACCGCCGATGGGGTCGGGAAGCCAGCTGCGTAATTGAGCCACCATGCCATATCCGCCCCGGGAAACCATCCGCCGCCAGTTGATATCCAAAAGCTGGCGCATGGATTCTGTGGGAAAAGGCGTGGCAAGCGGGCTGAGGGTCATATGGCCTTGTTTATCCGGTATGTACCAATCAACATCAAAGGTCATGTCGTAAATGGTGCCTTCAAATACCGACCGTTGAAAAGAGATCACATCCTGTACCGATAATTTCTTTTCCGGTTTGACGGAAAAGGGGTAAAAAGAGAGGGGTTCCAGATACTGGTGGTAAGGGTCGTAGAGATCAAAGGGCTTTTCGATCTGACGATTCGGCCATTCTTTCAGGGAGGGAGCAAATGTGCTGAAAAAGAGCCAAAAACGGCTCAGCGCCCACTCGCGTGGCAGGGGAGAATAGACCTCCTGCCAGATAAAGGGCTGGTCGGAATCGGGATCATACCAGCCATGTTTTATGGCAACTTCTTGATAGTTTTCAGACACCCTGAAGTTGGCTGTGTCTGCCGGGTCTATTACTTTAATAATACTCCAGTTTGGAATCATAGCGATATGATCGTCCGGCACTCGCTGTGCAGCCCAGATGGCGCCCGCTTCACCGTTTTCCGGAGACCACTCTTTTCCGACGCTAAACACCTCCAAAACCCAGGCTTCATTCGGATCCGCGATGCAGAGCGCTTCGGATTCGGGGCCGCAGGAGGGCAGGAACCCCCATTTTTCAACCAACGCGGTTATTTCCCGGATTGCCTGGCGTGCTGTTTTGCAGCGCTGTAAGGCGAAAACCATGGCCTGCTCGATGGTCATGATCTGTTTACCGGACGCCCGGTCGACCTGCAGCGCTTTGCGCTGGCTCATGGTGCTTTCACCGATGGCCAGCTGATGCGCATTGATATGGGAATAGCCGCTGTGAAAATAGGTATACGTTCTTTCCACTTGCGGGATGTAACCGATGATCTCGCCGTATTCGGTTAAGGGTTTATTCACATCCTGCAGACCATAATAGACCGGCGCTTTGGTTCCGGGGGTAAACGTTTGTCCCTGCACCACATGAACGCGGCATTCGCGGGCACAGCCCGTATGCGAGGTAATAACCGATCCATCTGCCGACGCCTTTTTGCCGACGATGATATCGGTACAGGGATATAAATTTGCGGATAAAAAAAGCAAAAGACAGAGGGTACGCATGGTATAGATCCTTTTTTAGATTGATTGTGCGCATATTTGCTTACCGGAGACGAGTTTTAAGATAACAGTACAATGCTTAGGGCCATTGGTATCGAAATGCGCGATAAATACGTTGCCATCCGGTGGTGGCGCATTGCTTATCGATTTGTAATGACAACAAAAAATCGTTCAGGTTTTTTTGACTTCATAGTCGGGTCTTGTACGCCTTCTCAATTTACGTTCTTTAAAGGTGATATACAGAGCCACGGCGGCGGCGAGAGCGGCGGAGAACATGGCTACCATTCCGTTGAACCACTGGTAAGATTTATCCGCAGAGTAATACAGCCATTCGCGTAGTCCAAGGGCAACGAAAACCGTATGAAGCATGGCGGTTAATTGGGGATAGGAATAGAGCAAGGCGGCATAAATCACAAGTAACATAAGAAAGCGAATCTGAACGACCAGCTTTTTTCTGTCATCGGTCATCAGGTACCAAAGAAAGATTAGCAGGATGGTAAAGGGGAGCGGGTGCCCCAGTACCAGGTTGAATATTTTTTCAAGCGTAGCCATAAATACGTTTGCCCTATTCGCCCTTCATGCCTGTGCGGCAACTTGGATTCAAGCGACAATTTCACAATAAGAAATCCATAAACAATATGAATTTCACTGGAATTAATCAATGGTTTTTTCCGCTATCCGGCCTTCTGGTTCTTCCGGTAGAACCAATATCACTATCGAGTTTATCTTATATATAGCCTGACTATAAATGAATAAAAGTAGCCCAAATCAAGCTATTT
>WJMF01000156.1 GCA_014728085.1 Candidatus Zhuqueibacterota bacterium | reverse complement strand
CATTAGTATATATTTCAAGTAATAATCCCAGTCCGATCATATCTAGGAAAATAGATTATTTATATTCCCAAAATCTTTTTAATATCCATTTAATTTATTGGAAACGGTTAAATTCGAGCATTTCATTCCCTTTTACATCTGCATTAAGCAAAAATAATATTCATCCTATTGTTCTGCCAGAATCACAAAGCATGGTTTTTCGTGTATACTATATGATACGTTTTGGGTTTTATGTATTTAAGAAATGTTTGAAATTAAAGCCTCATATAGTGCAATCAATTAATATGGATATGCTTTTATTAGGTTATGTTATCGCCAGAATTTTAAAAATAAAAATTTTAATTTTAGATTTATTAGATACGAGAGAGGTTTTTTTAAATCCTTATTTTAAATTTTTGTACAAAAATATTGTCAAAAAGTTATCATGGGTTTTTGTTACGTCTCCAAAATTTATTGATGAATATATTCTGTTAATAAATTCCTCCATTCAATTAAAGAAAATTTCTTATATCCCAAATGTACCACACAGTAATATTGTTGATAATTTTAAAAAAAAATCAGATTCAAATCTATGTATTGGGTATTTTGGTTTTTTTCGTGGTACAAATTCATTACGTAATTTGATTGAAAGCGTAAAAGAACTTTATTATCGAGAATACAATATTAGTTGTTTTTTTGCCGGAATTGGCATTGAAACAGCCTACATCGAAAAAATATCGAAAAAATACAGTTTTATAAAATATTTTGGTAAATATGACTATAATAATGAAATAAAAAGGTTATATCAAAATGTAGATATCATTTATTCAGTATATGATATCGATTACAATAAAAAATTGGCTTTGGGGTGTCGATTTAATGAATCCATATTATTTGGTTTACCATTAATTGTTCAAAAAAATACCTATATGGGAGAGCTTGTTAAAAGATATGACAATGGATTTGTTCTAAGACAAAACACAAAGCAAGACCTTTTTAACCTATTGGCAAATATTATGAAGAATAAAACATTGCTGGCACACAAATCATTAAATTCAAAAAAATTGTTTAATCAGTTCATTTTTGAAACATATATACCAGTTTTGAATCAAGCTTATCATTCAATGCTATCTTAGTAGAATGTGATTTTTCATATTAATGGAGTTAATTTGTTACAAATTTTCCAAAACCTAAAAACCGGCCGTCTCGACCTTGCCGAAATCCCCACGCCGGCTTGTAAAAACGGTTCTTTTTTAATTCAGACAAAGGCCTCTCTCATCTCCGCCGGCACTGAACGCATGCTCGTCGATTTTGGCAAGGCTTCTTATATCGGCAAAGCCAAAAGCCAGCCGGATAAGGTCAAACAGGTTATTGATAAGATCAAAAGCGATGGTTTGATGCCGACACTGGAAGCGGTGTTCAATCGCCTGGATGAGCCGATGCCGTTGGGGTATTGCAATGCCGGGAAAATCGTGGAAACGTCTGAACGTGCGAACGTGGAAACGTTTAAACGTGGGCACGTTCGCACGTTTGAACGTTTGAACGTGGGTGATAGAATTATTAGTAATGGTCCACACGCAGAAGTAGTGAGTGTGCCTTATAATCTTTGTGCAAAGATTCCGGATGGGGTTACGGATGAACAGGCGGCGTTTACGGTGTTGGGCAGTATTGGATTGCAGGGGATCCGCTTGTATAACCCGTCTCTGGGGGACCGGGTAGTGGTTTACGGGTTGGGGCTGGTCGGCCTGTTGACGGTGCAGATGTTAAAGGCGAGCGGATGCCGGGTGCTGGGCATTGATCTCAATCCGGATCGGCTGCAACTGGCTGAATCCTTTGGCGCCGCGGTTTGCAATCCCGGCGATGGAGTTGACCCGGTTACCACAGCTCTCAACTGGACAAGGGGCAAAGGCGTTGACGGTGTTCTAATCGCAGCGGCAGCCAAAACCGATGAGATCGTGCACCATTCGGCGCAAATGAGCCGCAAACGGGGCAAAATAATCGTGGTGGGGACCGTGGGCATGCATCTGAAGCGCAGTGAATTTTATGACAAGGAATTGATTTTTCAGACCTCGTGCTCCTATGGGCCGGGCCGCTATGATCAAAACTATGAAGAAAAGGGGCAGGATTATCCCTATGGCTTTGTCAGATGGACGGAACAGCGCAACTTTGAGGCGGTTCTGGAACTGCTGCAAAGCGGACGCTTGAATGTCGATTCGTTGATTAGCCACCGTTTTGCTTTAAAAGACGCTGCTCAAGCCTACGAGCTGATTCGCCGGGATGACAAAACGCTGGGCGTGATTTTAACCTATGATAATCAGGTTGATTTGAGCAAAGCCGTCAGGGTAACATCGGCCTCGGCAAAAACTGAACCTGAGAGTAAAGCGATTGTCGGACTCATCGGTGCCGGCAATTTTACCAAAGTCGTTTTTATGCCGGCTCTGGCCAAAACCGGTGCCCGTTTGGCCTATGTGGTGAGCCAGGGAGGGGCCTCCGCACAGCACCTGGCGAAAAAGTTTCATTCAGAAAAAGTGGCCGCTGATTACCATCTGGTTCTTGAAGATCAGTCGGTTAATACGGTTGCCATTACCCTGCGTCACAATATGCACGCCCCGGTTCTGATCGAGGCGCTCGAGGCCGGCAAGCACGTTTTTGTGGAAAAGCCGCTGGCCATGACTGTACAGGAGCTGAGCGACATCGTTCAGACCGTGAAGAAACATCCCGATCAACAGCTTTTGGTCGGATTCAACCGCCGTTTCAGTCCGCATATCGAAACGATGAAAAAGTACCTCAAAGGTCAAAGCGAGCCACTGGCGCTCAACATGACCATAAATGCCGGCATTATTCCGGACGATCACTGGGCGCATGATCCCGAAATCGGCGGCGGACGCATAATCGGGGAAGGCTGTCACTTTATCGATCTCATGGTTTTTTTGACCGGCAGCCTGATCGATAGCGTTTCCGCCGGAATGATGCATACCCGTTCCGGGCCGCAGGAGGACAAGATGTCCATTATCCTGAGATTTAAAGATGGATCGGTGGGCACGATCAACTATTTCGCCAATGGTCCAAAGAGCTATCCCAAGGAGTCGCTTCAGGTTTTTAGTCAGGGACGGGTAATGGATTTGCACAATTTCCGGCAATTAAAGGGATATGGTTTCAAGGGATTGCGAACGTTCAAGACGTCGCGCCAGGATAAAGGGCACGCTGCCGAACTGCAGGCATTTGTAAAACGGGTCGAAAGCGGCGGCGATTATCTCATTCCGCTGGAACAGCTGGTCAATGTGTCCCTGGCCGCTATTGCCGCTACAACCTCTGCAAAAGAGAATCGCACTATGGTTATTGATGATGAATACAAAAACGTTATTGATTTGCTTTAATACCTGTTTACCAAGATAATATAATTCGTGATCCGTAGAATTTTTCAACCGTGTCGAAACGTCTATTATATCCTGCGATATCTCGGTTTTGCGTTTGTCCGTATACGGCTCAAAATACTCGTTCAGAAAAAGACCGGAAAAACGCGCAGGCGCTTTCAGTTTCAATCGTGGGATCGTATCCTGTTGTCGGATATTTTAAAACCGGGTGTGCCTGTTTCAAATGCGCAGTACGGGGACTATAAACTTGCCGACCCGCCCTCCTTTTTTTTTCCGTTGAATGCCCCACCCAACAGTTCCATTTTTTTTAAAAACACAAGCAAACTTCGTCATCCTCTCCTTGAGATAAGACTCTCGGCGTTGAGGCAAAAAAACTGCCTCTATTTTTTTCATAAATTCCATACCGTTTCGAATTGGCATTATAATCCCATTGACGGTAAATATGCTGATGGAGATAACGTATGGAGCGATATTCCGGATTATCGGCCGGAGCAGGGGGATCCCAGAATGCTGTGGGAACCGTCGCGAGCAGCCTGGGCCCTGGACCTGGCACGGGGACGGGCGGCCGCGATGCTTTCCGATGCCGGAACACTCTATTGGCAGTGGCTCGATTCCTGGCTGGAAAACAATCCGCCGTTTTACGGTTTTCAATGGAAATGCGGTCAGGAGAGCGCGGTGCGGTTTTTGGCGCTTGCCATCGGATTCTGGAGCACAGGGGCAGAGCGTGCCCGTGAGCAGTCCTGGTTTTTGTTCGCGCGCCTGGCCTGGGCAACCGGATACCGCATTCGCCACCATATAGAGTATGCTGTTTCTCAAAAAAACAATCACTCGATTTCCGAAGCCTGTGGATTGATCCTTATCGCGCATCTTTTTCCCGAATTCCGCAAGTCTGGGGATTGGCGAAGCTGTGGTCGTCGGGTTTTGCAAAAGGAATTAAAGCGCCAGATTTATGATGACGGCAGCTATGTTCAGCACTCTATGAATTATCAACGAGTGATGCTGCAGGGAGCCCTTTTGGCGCTGCGCATCGCGGAAATCGAAGGGGAGCCGTTTCCGCGAGAGCTATATGATAAAATAGAAACTTGTTCAGCCTTTTTATTTCAAATGATGGACTCTGAAAGCGGTCGGGTGCCGCAGTACGGACCCAATGACGGCGCCTGGATTTTTCCCATGAATGAATGCGAGTTTTGGGATTTCCGGCCGCTTGTTCAGGCCGTCCACTATTTGGTTCACCGAAAAAGGTTGTTTCCACATGGTCCATGGGATGAAGACCTGGTGTGGCTGTACGGCGAGTCCGCCCTGCATGCGCCATTGGAAAAAGTGGAACGGAAGTCCAGTCGCTTTGATACGGGAGGATATTATACCCTGCGCGACCGCGATTCATGGATCATGATGCGGTGTCACGCTTATCGAGACCGTCCGGCACATAGCGATCCCTTGCATGTAGACCTGTGGTACAAGGGTATTAACGTATTACGCGATTGCGGGACCTATAAATATTATAATCCCGATCAGCCGCAATTTGAGCACTATTTTGATTCGATTTATGCTCACAATTCCGTCTTGATCGACCGGAAGGAACCCATGGACAAAGTGTCCCGCTTTATGAAATTTCCCTGGCCCAAAGCGAATCTTCTGGATTACAAGGCCGGGAAGGGATATACCTGCCTGTCCGGTACGTTTTTGGGGTATCATCGCCGCCCCTGGCGGGTTCGGTGGAGAAGAACAGTCATAAATATCGCCTTGAACCAATGGATCATTGTGGATGATCTATATGGTAAGGGTGAGCACGATATTGACCTTTTCTGGCATTTGAACGATTTACCGGTTAAAGAAGGCGACGAAAAGCACTCCTTTATAATCGATCTTGGCGCTGAATTTGCTTTTATTCAGCTTTTAACGCTGAATGCAGAGATGAAAACCGGAATCGTGCGGGGGAAAACGGATCATCCGGTTCAGGGCTGGATTTCCGATTATTATTCAGAAAAAAAACCGGCGCCGGTTATTATTGCACAGGGAAGGGGCGAATTGCCATGCCGCATACTTGGCATGATCCGGTTCAATGACGATTCTGTTCTCTCCGGTAATGTTCAGGATAACGATACTGTTGAATTGTACATAAATTCCAGACCCCTGGTTGTTTTGAATACTCTTGAAAACATCGAAAATACGGTTATCTACGATATTGGAAAAAAGCAAACGAAAGGCAAAGCATGAACATTTCGATTTTCGGCATGGGATACGTTGGCCTGGTCAGTGCCGCCTGTTTGGCTCGCGATGGTCACACGGTTATCGGGGTTGATCCGGTTGAAAGCAAAATCCGCGATTTATCGCAGGGGCTGTCGCCCATATCCGAACCCGGCATCAGCGAGCTGATGGCAAACGGTCACACCAACGGCCGTTTGCTCGCAACTACGGATCCGGAAAAGGGCGTTCACAACGCCGATATGATCTGGATTTGTGTCGGCACGCCTTCCGGCCGGGATGGCAGCGTAGAGCTTTCCAGCGTCAAAATCTGCATTGAGCAAATCAGCACTGTGCTGAAAAACAACGCAAAGCGGCCCTTGATCGTGTTGAGAAGCACGATTCCGCCGGGCACCACCCGCGATTGCATTATTCCCCTTTTAGAGTCTGTGTCCGGTTTAAAAGCGGGAAAAGATATCCAGGTTTGTTTTCATCCCGAGTTTTTGCGCGAATCCTCGGCAATTTATGATTTTGACAATCCCCCCAAAATCGTTATAGGGGAAACGCACGAGGGAGCGGCGGATCTTTTATATGACCTGTATAGCGATTTCGATGCGCCAAAATTCAGGATTTTGCTGGAAGAGGCGGAAATGGTCAAGTATTGCGATAATATTTTCCATGCCCTCAAAATCACCTTTGCCAACGAGGTTGGTGCCATTGCCAAAGCTTTTGGCGTTGACGCACGGCGCGTGGCAGAGGTGTTTGTGTCGGATACAAAATTGAATATCAGCGCAAAATATTTGCAGCCCGGTTTTGCTTATGGCGGTTCCTGTTTGCCCAAGGATGTTCGCGCCATAAACCGTCTCGCTGTGCTAAAGTCCATTCCGGTTCCCCTGCTAGGTGCACTGCAATCGAGCAATAACCGGCAGATCGATATGTTTGTGCAACGGGTCCTAAATCACAATCCTGACGCTGTTGGGATGGTCGGTATAGCCTTTAAAAAAAATACGGATGATATGCGCGAAAGCCCGTTTGTCGCTGTGGCAAAGCGATTGCTCGGAGAGGGAATTGATGTAAAGGTTTACGATCCCTCTGTAAATCCACAACGCCTCGTCGGCAGCAACAAGGAAGCGGCTCGCCGGGCTTTGGGTCATTTGGAAAAATTGCTGGTACCGGCTGTCGATCATCTGGATCGCTGTAATCTCATCATTCTCAATCATGATATCGTTGAGAATGACCATATCGAAAGTTGGTTGAAGCAGGGCATAAAAATTATCGATATTGCGAATACAAAATGGCCTGACCGGCAGGCGGAATATTATGAAGGGATTGCCTGGTAATGCGCATTTTTTACTTGCATCAGTACTTTGTCACACCGAAAACCCAGGGGGGTACCCGTTCATATGAATTTGCCAAATATCTGGCGCAAAAGGGTCACGATGTTACGGTGATAACATCCGGTTTGTTGAATTCACAATTTCCGGTGTCACCAAAAAATAATTTCAAGATATATGAATATAAAGGATTCAAAGTAGCAGCGATCCCTGCCGGATATGCAGATGCGCGCCGGGGGACCTCATTCAGCGGCCGGCAGCGCATGATCAAGTTTTTACAATTTGCGCGTCAGGCTACCAAAGTGGGAAAACAACTGTCTTCACCGGATATCGTGTTTGCTACGCATACGCCATTGACTATAGGCTATGCCGGCGAAAAGTTGGCAACCTGTTTTTCTGTGCCTTTTATTTTTGAGGTGCGGGATTTGTGGCCGGAGGCGTTGATCAATATTGGTGTGTTAAACAATCCCCTGGTGATCAGATATTTTCGCTATTTGGCCAATCGTTTTTACCATTCTGCGGATCATATAGTTGCCCTGTCCCCCGGTATGAAGCAGGGTATTCTCAAATATGGCATTTCTTCGTCCAAAGTCACAGTTATTCCCAACGCCAGCGACCTCGATCTGTTTCAACCTGAGATAAAGAATTCAATAATTGAAGAGAAAATCAATGGCCGTTTTTCCGCGATTTATTTTGGCGCGATGGGCAAGGCCAATGGATTGGATTATGTCATCGACGCCGCCCGATTATTAAAACAGCAGGGTAACGATGATATCGTGTTTATCCTGCACGGCGATGGAAGCGAGCGGCAAGACCTGCAAAGAACGGTTAACAATGAAAAATTAAACAATGTTCTGTTTAGTGACCCGGTTTCCGAGAAAACAGAGCTTGCCGCTATTATTTCACAGTGCAATGTCTGTATGACCATATATAAAGCAACCAACGAACAGACCTGGTCGCCCAACAAGATGTTCGACGCCCTGGCCGCCGGCAAACCGGTGCTTGTCAATGTGGGCGGATGGTTGGGGGAAACGATCGAGAAGCACCAGTGCGGCTACCAATTGGATCCCGGCCGTCCTGCAGATCTTGCGGATGCGGTAAAAAAACTGTCCACAAATCCACAACAAGTTGATGAAATGGGTGAAAACGCACGACGCCTGGCCGAGAGGGAATTTGATAGACGCAAACTGGCGCAAAAACTGGAAGATGTCTTTGTAAACATGGCTAATCCTTAGCGGCTTGGTGTCTTTGTGCGAGGTTTATTGGTCTCACGCGAAGGCGCAAAGAAAACAATGGTTTAAAATTGTTAAATTATCTGGTATTAAAAAGTAATTGGTGGTTTTTTCAAGATAAAAGAACATCGATTGGAAAGAGTTGTTAATTTTGGTGAAAAATTTATTAAAAATAGTATTTATAACGGAATGAACCATTTATCACAATCATACCCCCTTGGCGCCAAGGAAGAGACAGGATTTTGATGTATCATTCTTTTTTTAAAAGAATATTCGATAT
>WJMF01000155.1 GCA_014728085.1 Candidatus Zhuqueibacterota bacterium | reverse complement strand
TTTTATTCAAGAATCGAGACGGCTTCCCTGATCATCTGATTGGCATAGCCCCATTCGTTGTCGTACCAGCTCATCACCTTGACCAAATCGCCATCCACCACCTGGGTCATGGTCAGGTCGACGATGGAGGCATGCGGGTCCTTGACGATATCCGAAGAGACAATGGGGATATCGGTATAGGCGAGAACATGGCGATAGCGATCCGATTCCGCTTCCTTGCGAAAGAGGTCATTGACCTCATCCACGGTTGTTTCTTTTTCGGTAATGAAATTGAGATCCGCAATCGAGCCGACCGTGATCGGTCCTCTGATGGCAACGCCGTTGAATTTGTCCTCGAACTGCGGCAGGGTCTTGGTGGTGGCGGTTGCCGCACCGGTGGAGGTGGGAACGAAATTGATCGCTCCGGCTCTGCCGCGGCGCCATTTTTTCGCCGGACCGTCGACAATGGCCTGTGACGAGGTATAGGCATGTATGGTGGTCATATTGGCTTTTTTGATGCCGATGCCGCGCCCCATAACCTCCACCACCGGGGCAATACAGTTGGTGGTACAGGAAGCGCAGGAGATGATTTCCGGCGATCCCCCGGAGGTGTTGACGCCGTGTACGATCATATCTACGCCATTGCCCTTGATGGGAGCGGAGAGCATAACGTGTTTGGCGCCGGCCTGGACGTGTTTGGCCAGCTGATCCTTTTTGGTGAATATGCCGGTGCATTCGAACACCAGGTCGATTACAAATTGGAGATTATAAAATGATTTTATGATTTGTTCATAAAAATGTCTGTCATTTGAGTCCTGATGATAGATTAAACCAACGAGATGAAACACGGATTAAACGGATTTGGCGGATTTTACCGATTCGCTTTGGTTTGCATCGATCACCTTTGCCCGCCGCAGAGCAACTTGTTCGTAGTTCCGCCTTTAGGCGGCATCTACCCACAAAGCATGTTAAAAGCCCCAACCGCCGAGGGCGCGAAGGAGCGCGAAGAAAAAAGTGTATTTATTCACAAGGATATTTCAAATCGAATCTATATAAAATGTGTAAATGTTGGTACGGCAGGATGTTTTTGCAACTCGTTCGTAGTTCTGCCTTTAGGCGGCATCTACCCACAAAGGCGTATTGCTGATAAGAGCGGACGCTTTGGGTGGCAGGAATATTCAATTGTGCGGCGAGGAAAAAGATTATGTTTTTTACCTTATTTTCATCTTTTCAACCTTGGTAGCCAAACGATCCCGTCAAATTCAACCTTATTAGCTTATTTTCGCTCTTCATTCTCTGCACGGCATTGTGCTGCAGCGACATCCTTGCTGTGGCGCGAAGCGCTCGTGTTGGGTACAGCATGTTAAAGATCCCAACCGCCGAGGGCGCGAAGGAGCGCGAAGAAAAAAGTGTTTTTATTCACAAGGATATTTTGAATCGAATCTATATAAAATGTGTAAATGTTGGTACGGCAGGATATTTTTGCTACTCGTTCGTAGTTCCGCCTTTAGGCGGCATCTACCCACAAAGGCGTATTGCTGATAAGAGCGGACGTTTTGCGTGGCAGGAATATTCTATTATACAGATATGAAAGAGTTTGTTTTTCACCTTATTTTCATCTTTTCAACCTTGGTAGCCAAACGATCCCCCAAAATTCAACCTTATTAGCTTATTTTCGCTCTCCATTCTCTGCACGGCATTGTGCTGCAGCGACATCCCTGCTGTGGCGCGAAGCGCTCGTGTTGGGTACAGCATGTTAAAGATCCCAACCGCCGAGGGCGCGAAGGAGCGCGAAGAAAAAAGTGTATTTATTCACTAGGATATTTCAAATTGAATCTATATAAAATGTGTAGATGTTGGTACGGCAGGATATTTTTGCGACTCGTTCGTCGTTCCGCCTTTAGGCGGCATCTACCCACAAAGGCGTATCGCTAATAAGATCGGACGCTTTGGGTGGCAGAAATATTCAATTGTGCGGCGAGGAAAAAGATTATGTTTTTTACCTTATTTTCATCTTTTCAACCTTATTAGCTTATTTTCGCTCTTCATTCTCTGCACGGCATCGGATAACGGCGAATCCGGGCTGGCCTGGCGGCTGGGATTGATGTATAATTTGCGACTGGTGTTTTGATTTTGGCTTTGGTTTTCTTGTTGAGTTCAGGGCGTTCAAGACACCCGGGGATGCGCTATCGCGCAACACCCGGGGTCTGACTGGTGCCTCACGCCAAGCGCGAAGAAAAAAAAGAGATAAAAAATTTAGCGATGTATGGATAAAGCTCAGGGAAACAGGTCCACTTTTTCTTGATTTTTGCCCATAAAATCGCCATACTTGACAGGGGCGGATACGACCTGGGCGCATGAGGTTATTGGATTGTTGAAGATTTTTGAGAAAGGATGATCGGTATGAGGATTGCCAACGCACGGATAGTATCCACCGCTGTTTTCATTTTGCTCTGTGCCGTTTCTCTGTCGGCACAGAACGTCACCACCCCGGGAGCTGTGGAAACCTGCCAGACCCTGCACAGCATCGGCATCGAATGGAGCATCAGCGGCGATGACAACCATAATGCTGAATGTGCAGTACAGTACCGCCGCCAGGGAGAGTCGACCTGGAAAAGCGCGTTGCCGCTCTTTCGCGTCGACATCAGCGGATTCGGCAATTTGCTCGCCGGCAGCATTCTGTTTTTAGAGTCCGGCACCACCTGGGACATTCAGCTCAGTCTCATCGACAGCGATGGCGGCAGCACGGCGCAAACGCTATCGGTGACCACACGAGCCGAACCGCAATTGCCCGCCGGCGGCAATACCTATTACGTCTCGCCGGGCAGCGGCGGCGGTTCCGGCAGCCAGGCCGATCCCTTTCTCGGCATCGATGCGGCGCAGGCGGTGGCGCAGCCCGGCGATATTTTTCTTCTCGATTCCGGCACCTACGGCACCAGCCGCGTGCGATTTACCGCTTCCGGCAGCGGCAGCAACTATATCGTCTGGAAAGCGGCGCCGGGTGAAACGCCGGTGCTGCCCGGAGCGCGCATTATCGGCGATTTTATCTGGCTCGAAGGAGTCACCATCGAGCACGTCGATTACGGTTTGCTCACCGAATACGGATATGAACCCGAGGGCATTGTCGTCCGCAACAACCGCTTTGAGGATTGCTATTACAGCATTCAGCTCAATCACGGCGGCAAAAACTGGATCATCACCGACAATACCATCATCGGCCGCATCAGCGATTACAGCAGCGGTGCCATGGGCGGCGAAGGCATCGAGCTCGAACATACGCACGGCCATGTGGTGGCCTACAATTCGATCAGCAACACCGCTGACGCGATTTCCTATCCCGGTCGCAACTGCGATATCTACAACAATGAAATCTTTCACGTCTCGGATGACGGCATCGAGCTCGATTTCGCCCTCGCCAACACCCGCGCCTGGGCCAACCGCATCACCAACGCCTATAACAACGGCATCAGTTTTCAGAACACCGCCGGCGAGAGCTATGGCGCCCCCTGGTATGTTCTTCGCAACCAGGTGATTGTTGCTGAAGAGGATGTGATCAAACTGCGCGACAATGTCGACCG
>WJMF01000029.1 GCA_014728085.1 Candidatus Zhuqueibacterota bacterium | reverse complement strand
CGGTTCAATCCAATGCCCCTCAGACTTTCATCAAGCGAAACAAAGGCTCCTTGATTCGGCGTGGTATCGATCTCTGCATAAAGCGAAAAAAAGTATAAGCACTGCTGAACATGAGATCATAAACCGTTTTATCCTTGCCGATTTTGATCCGGACAAGGACCTTGAAGAATGGCAATAGTCGCGGAAAATGCACCGCAGGCCGAAAAAGCCGATACCAGTATTCAATTTTCTGTTTACTCATGCTCGGCAGATCTATTGTAGACACAGGCTGAAAATAGGACTCGATCAGTACATCTTGAATATATCCTTCCCGAAAACACAAATCATACAATTCAGTACCCGGATAAGGCCTGAAGATGCTGATGTGCATCTTATTGGGCTTGATCTTTCGGTTCAGTTCAATGGTTTCCTTAACGGTTTGCTCGGTTTCGCCGGGTATTCCGATCATATTATAGGCAAATGTTTTGATTCCTGCGTCATGCAGCAGTTGAAATGTGGTGATGATTTGATCGTTGCTCATTTTTCGCTTCATCAGCGTACGGCGCAATTCTTCGTTTCCCTGCTCAACCCCGATGCGAACCTCCTGACATCCGGCATCCGCCAGTACCTTTACAATCTCTTCATCAGTGCGATCAGCGCGCAGATTGCAGACAAACGGCAGCCCGATTTCTTCTTTGTAACGATTGCAAAATTCGATAACCCAGTCGCGTTTCAAGGCAAAAGTATCATCCTGAAAACAAATGGATTCAATATTTTCATAATCCGCCAAAACCTGCTTGATTTCCGCCAGGACATTAGAAACACTGCGCAGTCGAACATATCGTCCGGGCGCAAGGTGAATCATTTGATTGTTGATACAATAAGTGCAGCGATACGGACAACCGCGTCCCACCATAAAATCCGCCCGGTGATCCTGATCAAGCGCGTGTTGATAATCAAACAACTCGCGATCCGGAAAGGGAAGCTGGTCCAGATTCTCTATAAGCGGTCGCATCGGATTCCTCGTCGTTTTTCCATCCACCCTTCGGACGAGGTTGTCTATGTCGTCCAAAGGTTTACCGGCAACAATATCCAATAATGCCTTTTCGCCCTCGCCTACACAGACGCAATCAAACAAATCGACGACCTCTTCCGGCATCAGGGTGGGATGCACCCCGCCGGCAACGGAAAATATCCCATCTGCCGACAAATATTCGGCATAGGCTTTGGCCAAAGGGAAAAAATCCGATGTAAATGAATAGGCCAGAAAATCCGGTTCCCACTGTTGAATAACCCGATCAACATCATGAGGTGAAAATTGAGAGGTTTGATAAAGACGGGTTTGATGGCCGGCTTTTTTTAGATATGCGGACAGTTGCGCAATGCCGTGATGAAAATCGACAAAGGTATATTTATCCGAAGCTGTTGGAAAGATAAAAAGTATTTTCACGAATCTATTCCTTTAGAAATAATGATAAAACCCTTTCAATAGTACCGGAGCGTTTATCCATCTTTGCACACTTTTTTCCGTTAAATTCCTGGTTGCATACGCTCCTTTTTAATACCTCCGTATTTGTACAAGCCTGATTGATTCAAGCCGGCAGAATCAGCGCCCCGGCAGTGATATTTACCCGGTCGGCTTGACAATATCTCTCCTTCCCCTGTAAAAACCAGCAGCGTAAACACTCAGCACGATAAAGGCAAGCGGTGACAGGAGCACAAACTTGAAAAAGTGAAGCGGGTGATTCTGCACGAGCAACTTTGAGATGGTCAGCATTTTGGCGAAGGGCAGCAGCGGGATCAGCCAGGGGTGGGATATGAGGATGGTACCGCTCAGTTTATATTTATGCCGGTTGATGGCGGCGCCATAGCCCAATTCGTATTGATTGCGGAATATCTTTTTCAAATCGGTGCGATTGCGGTGCCAGACAATGGCTTTCGGCTGATAAAAGAGCTCTTCACCGGCTTTTTTCAACAGACGCGTGTAGATGCTGTCGCTGCCTTTGACCTGATCGGCATAATAGCCGTGTTTATGGAATATATCGCGAACAAAGGAAACATTACCGCCACCGAAATGGGACTTTTGGGTGGTCTGCCGCGGCGTGGTAAAATCGCTGCATTCAAGCAAATAATCAAGGGTACCGCCAAGGCTGTATGGAGTGCCGTTTCTAATGCTTCCGCCGACAACCCGATGGCCGGCGCGATGCGCCCCGATGAGATGTTCAAGCCAGCTGGGATGAGCAATGCAATCGGTGTCTGTAAAAGCAATATAGTTCCCCCTTGCCGCTTTGATTCCGACATTGCGCGCCGCACCCGGATAAGCGCGTTCGCGCAAGGCGATGACCCTGATATCCGGGAACTTTTTCTTTAACAGATCAGCTGTGTCGTCGCAGGAAGAATCGACGATGATGAGCTCATAATTAAAATCCGTCTTTTGATCGAGTACCGATTTTATCGCATCGAAAATGTATTGCCTGTGCTTGTATGAGGGAATAATGACAGAGACCAGCGTATCCAATATAATGTTCCTTCGCATTGATGGTTAATTTATGATATCATACAGGCATGAATTGTTTTTTGCGCATCGCCAATCCCGGCGAGTACGAGAAATCTTTTGCAAAAGTAAATTTTCTTCCTATATTATTTCAGATACCTCCAACATTGATGAGATTCTGATCTCGTTCTTGCCTGAAAAAAAAATCTGTTTTAGTCTTTATGCGCCCGGTGGCTTTTAAAAGAGGATAAACGCAAGGGTAAAAATATAGTGCTGCTTTTCATATCACGTTATTACATTTATATATTCTGTTCCTAAATATAGAGGTAAGCCATGATCGGGCAAAACGTTTTATTATTACTGTTGGTCGTTTTTACCACGCTCTTTCTCTCTCCAAAAACAGAATCCAATCCTCCTGATGTGAACAAAAACCCGGAATTAATGCTCAACATCGACTGTACCAATTATTTTTATGGCAAATCACCTGAGCAAATCAGCGGCCCAAGTCTCGATGCCTATGTCGATTCTATTCTCAGCAGCGGTGCGACGATCCTCATGATCAACACACAGGCGCAGCGCGCTAATTATGACAGCAAAGCCTTTGAACCCTTTTGGCAGGGATTTGATCCACAGGCGGGAGACGACCAGCCCTACCTCGCCGGACTCTCCAAAGAAGCCGCTGCACGCTGGCGCCGCCTGGTAACAGCCATGCTGACGCTGCACCAGCAGGACATCGACTATCCGCAGCGCATCATTGAGCGCTGCCGGCAAAAAAAGGTTTCGCCCTGGATCAGCCTGCGCATGAACGATACCCACAATAACGACAATATCGACCATCCCATGCACAGCACCCTCTGGGTCGAACATCCGGAATACTGGCGCGTCAGAGACCGCAAGATCGATTATTACGACCGCACTTTTGATTACGCGCATCAGGCCGTACGTGACCATTTTATGGGCCTGATCGGGGAAACCCTCGACCGCTATGATATCGACGGGCTGGAGCTCGATTTTCTGCGCGAACCCTATATTTTCAAGATCGGCCGCGAAAGCGAAAACCGCCGGCTCCTCACCGACTGGGTGCAAACCGTTAAAAACAAAGTCGATGCTGCCGCCAAACAACGCGGTCACGATATTGGTCTCAGCGTACGGATTCCGGCCTGGCCGCAGACGGCAAAAAATCTGGGGTTCGATATCGCAAACTGGGCGATACTCGGTCTCATCGATTGTGTTGTGGTCTCCCCGCGCTGGGCCACCATCGATAACAATTTACCCATGTCACTATGGGCGGACCTCCTTCATGACACAGATGTGACCCTGGCCGGCGGACTGGAGGTGCGCTATCAGCCCTTTGCCGACGGACCGGCTCAAATGGCCTCTCCCGAAATCGCCACCGGCACCGCGGCAAGTCTGCTCGACCGCGGGGCGGATGTGATCTATTTGTTCAATTATTTCTTTATGCACTTTTCCCGCACAGAATGGTCCTTTGAAGCATTTCAAAAACGGTTGGGGGCCATGGCGGATCCGCAATCCTGTTACCGGCAATCACGGCGGCATGTCCTCACCTACCCGGATGTTCAGGCCCACGGAGAGCCGGCAGCGGCTCTGCTACCCTCCATTGCCGGGCATCACTTTTTCCGGCTCTATACCGGGCCCAAACCGGCAAACCGCAGCTGCCAGGTGCTTATCAGCACCATGGAAAATCCGTCGCTCAATCCGTGCCTCCGTGTCAACAATGTGCCCTGCGCCCTCAAAGCCTGTCACAGCGACACGCTGATCTATGAGGTTCCCGACGCAGCCATCACCGCAGAACAGCACACCATCGAGGTCATCTCGATAGACGACGCACCCCTGACCATTACCCGGGTGGAATTTTTTGTCGCCGAAGAAAAATAGATGTTGCTCTATGTGAATGCGCAGTAAACCTGAACAAGAAAATAAAAAACAAGGGTTATGACTGATACCAAAAAAAAGCCCGCTTGGCGCGGGCTTTGTGCGCCCACAGGGAATCGAACCCCGAACCTACTGATTAAGAGTCAGTTGCTCTGCCAGTTGAGCTATAGGCGCAA
This sequence comes from Candidatus Zhuqueibacterota bacterium, assembly GCA_014728085.1. Lineage (GTDB taxonomy): Bacteria > Zhuqueibacterota > Zhuqueibacteria > Residuimicrobiales > Oceaniaggregativiventaceae > Oceaniaggregativivens_A. The sequence goes on along the minus strand of WJMF01000029.1, from coordinate 944 downwards.
TCATGATTCAATTATAGTAATGGAACAAATCAGTCATCATGCAGATGTTGAAGAGCGGAAAAAAACAAGAGTGAGGGTGGGGGGAATCGAACCCACGACCGACGGCTTAAAAGGCCGCTGCTCTACCAACTGAGCTACACCCTCATAAAGTTTGACAAATTAACGAAAATCATTAAAAGATGCAAGGGAAAAAATCAGACATACCCCTTGCCGAGAGTGTAACGCCCTAACGCATATCGATGTTGAGCTCGCCGACACCGCTGGAGATGATCAGGTAGAGCGAGTCTTCGCTTTCAGTATAATTTTTCGAATAAAAATATTTTCCCCGCTTGCGAAACCAGTCCGGATAATCGATACTGGATAAAAACAGAAACTTGGATACTTTAAGCTTGATGCCGATATCATTCGGCAGGACAAGATTCGTTTCACCCACATCCAGATCGATTCTTGCCATCGCCCGCTCGATACGCCGGCCGGTAAAATCCACCCCCAGCTCCCCAACGCCACCGTTAATATCAGCCTGCTCAAAGCGGGCATTGCCCAGTTTCTGCAGGATCATCTCCCCCATGCGCACCGACACATCGAACAATTCCATCCGGCTGCGATTGGGTTCGTCAAACCCAACCGTCACCTCGCCGGCCCAGTTGTCGAGTTGAAAATCCCGGATATAAAGATCGCCCAACTCGAAATCAATTTCACCCGCCTTGACATCGGCATAGAGATGAACTTTTTTGTCCCTGGGTAATCCCAGATAGATGCTGGCATAATCTCCGTTTGAATCGTTCTTGAAAAAGGAAATATTCTCTATATCCACCTCGATGCGGAGTTCGCTGCGCTCCTCATCGAATCGAACATTCGCCTCACACTGCTCTTTTGCATAGCTGACGCGAAAATAGCAGGCGGATTTATAATCGCCTTTTTCCACCACTACGGTGGCGCCATCG
>WJMF01000028.1 GCA_014728085.1 Candidatus Zhuqueibacterota bacterium | reverse complement strand
TCAGATTCAAAGGTAATGGTGCCCGGGAGCTTGTAGATTCAACCGTGCCGGAATTGCGGGAACATTATCCGGAATCGACGATGTTCGGCACTCTGCCGGCATATGGCTTTTACATACGTCATGTCAATAATATTTCTCTGATCCACACCAGCATTTCTCCTTCCTGGCGATTATCCCAATAGGCATAGGGTATTGCGGTTATCGGGCAGGGCTCGATTTGTTTCGGCGCCGCAGAATAGAGAGACGTTTCCTGCATTGATGGTATGTGACGTTCGCCGCTACCGCGTATAACCGTGATGCCTTCAAACAAGTCGGGCTTTTTCTCTGCATACAAAGGAGCGTGCGGGGGCAGTACAATTTGATCCAGGTTGCCACCGTTGTCCGTTGATTCAAGGCAATAAATCAGGGGTCCGCGCTGTAAGGCAACCCGTCCCAGATTGTTTACGACGGCGGGATGGGCTTTGACGCGTTCTATTAACATCGGCAGGGTCAGTTCAATGGTATCCCCGACTTGCCAGTGATGCTGTAAATGAAGATATCCCTCTTTTACATGAATTGGAGCGGTTTGACCATTGATGTGAAGGCGTGGCGACCGGCACCAGGCGGGTAATCGTAACGCCAGAGTGAAATCTTGCGGTTTTTCCAATTCCAGGGTAAACCTTGTTTTTTCTTCCCAGGGATAGGCGGTTTTTATCGATACATAGCCGTGTGAAAACGCTATACGTCCGTCCACAAAGAGGTGAATAAACAGATCTCCGCCCCGCTGGGCGGCAACATATCCGCCGAGAGAGGCGAGTAGTCTCGCCAGATTAGCCGGGCAGCAAGCGCAATCGAACCACCCTTTTCGGTGATGCGTTCCCCTGCTCTTGAGTGGATTTTCATAAAAAAACCGTTTACCATCCAGAGACACACCGCTCATAACCCCATTGTACAACACACGCTCAAGAATATCGCCATAGTGTGAACAACCGCTGTAGCTGAGCATGCGATGGGCCCAAAAAACCAGTCCGATCGCTGCGCAGGTTTCCGCATAAGCCGCTTCGTTGGGTAGATCATAATCCCGGGTAAATCCCTCATTCTGATGCGAAGAGCCTATTCCACCGGTTAGATACATTCTTTTGTCTACCATATTGTGCCACAACTGCTCACACGTTTTTTGCAACTCTTCATCAGAATATTCAACAGCAAGATCCGTCATTGCCGAATACAAATACATCGCTCTTACGGCGTGACCGGTAACCTGGCGTTGTCGGCGAACCGGCAGGTGCGCCTGAAAAACACTGTGTCCCTCCTGATGATGCCACTCTTTGGCAGCCCCATGATGCTCTGCTTCCAGATCAAAATAGTGGGGTTGATGACCCCGTTCATCGACCATATATTTGCTCAACGTTAGATAGGCTTTATTGCCGCTTAAGCGGTAGAGCTTGATCAAGGCGAGTTCTATCTCTTCATGACCGGGATAACCGTGCTTTTTATGAGATTCGGGACCAAAAACCGAAATGATATAGTCGGCATAGCGGCTTACAACATTCAGCAGTTTATCCTTGCCGGTTGATCGGTAATACGCCACAGCCGCTTCTATAAGATGACCGGCACAATACAATTCATGCCAGTCGCGTAAATTGCTCCAGCGCTTTTGCGGTTCAACACAAGTAAAATAGATATTGATATAACCATCCGTTTGTTGCGCCTGGGCAATCAGGTCTATGAGGGTATCGCACTTGAGTTCCAATGCTTTATCTGGATGTGTTGCCAGTGAATAAGCAGCGGCTTCCAGCCATTTTGCTGCATCAGAATCCCAAAAGATATGCGGCTTTGGCTGCCGGCTGCCGGGTTGCCAATCCAGTTTCCAGGCATCTATTCGGCCACTTGTTTTCATATGTTTGTAAATAAAATCGATTGTCGTTTTCCGGTTGTTACGAGTTTTCGCATACCAAAATCCGCTTTTTATTTCAACGTGGGAATGAGGTATCGGCTCAAACGGCTTTTTCTTTTGCATGTTGTTACCTTTCTATTACGGTTCCGGTTCCCGGGGTGAGCTCTGCCGGAATGTTTTTGGTTCTGTCCATTCGGGTAACGGGATGTAATATAGGAAATATTATTTGATTTTTGCAGGATTTTCTCTATATTTATTTTTATGATCGAGTTTAAAAATACAAAGGAATAGTGAATAGTCATTTCCAGGTCATTAGTTTTGGGAGAACAATATGCGAGTTTTACTGGCATTTTTAGCCTTTTTTATGGCCATCCAGTGCAGCAAGGATGAACCTTATAAACCCCCGGTTGAAACCTTTCCGGTGAACGGAGTGACGCTTTTTGTCAACGGCCAGGCTCTGGTGGTTGTGGAACAAAATGAGGTGCTGATGAATAATTTGGTTCTGCCGTTGGATGCTCATTCTCCTCAAATTGAAGTTATATTTACCGACGATGGCGAACCTTACATTGCGGATCAATCAGCTACGCTCGGTCTGGAGGTGGCGAATCCGGAAATTGCCACTGCCAGTCTCGTACCGAGTGATACATTCAAGTTCGTGATGCATGGAAAATCCATCGGACAAACCACGTTCCAGGTCAGGTTGCTGTATAGCAACAATCCCGGCTACGAATCTCCGAATATCCCTGTTTCTGTGAGCAATTAGTATTGCGCGATGTATAAACGGTATCCGGTTTCCGGCATTATTATATCGAAATGGATTGTTGCAGTTGACCGGCTACCGGTCTGATCGTTATGTTAAAATGAGGCACGAATGCAAACCGAAATACTGGCTTCCATCGGTCCCGCTTCAATCGATCATTTAGAGGAAATGTATGAAAAAGGATTATCAGGTATCCGTATCAATAGTTCGCACGGCGACCTGAATTTTCATCAACTCGCTATCGAGCGTTGGCGGAAAATCACCTCGCAGGGATATATTGTTTATGATCTCAAGGGGCCCAAAATCAGAATTGGAGATTTGCCTGAACCGCTTCCCCTGAGAGCTGGAATGCGGATAACCTTGCGAACCGACCTGGCCTCTGCTGCTGATCAGCAATATCCGAAAATTGAAAATTTTGACACAGGCATTCCGGTCACTTTTGAACAACTGGATAAATATGTTAAAAAGGGACATCGCCTTTATGTAGACGATGGCTATATCGGCCTGCAAGTTGTCAAGGTCGAGCCCGGCAAGATTGATTGCCGGGTATTGTATGGAGATGTACTGAGGTCGCGAAAGGGATTAAATAATCCCGATACCAATATTGATTTTCCCTACACCATGCCCTATGATATCAAATATCTGCAGTTCGCCAGATCGCATCAGGTTGATTTTATTGCTGACTCGTTTACCCGCGACCGGGAAGATGTGTTGGAATTGCAGCAGCGCCTCAAAGGCAGCGGCATTAAAATTATTTCAAAAATCGAAAATCCGCAGGGTGTTGCTCATTTTGACGCCATTCTGCAGCAAACCGATGCCATCATGATTGCCCGCGGTGATTTGGGCGTTGAGGTTGAGATCTGGAAACTCCCGGAACTGCAAAAGACCATGATTTCAAAATGCAATAAAGCCCGAAAACCGGTTATCACCGCAACGCAAATGCTCGAATCGATGATCGACAATCCGGTTCCCAGCCGGGCCGATGTCAGCGATATCGCCAATGCCCTTTATGATGGCACGGATGTGATCATGCTCTCCGGAGAAACATCAGCCGGCAAATTTCCTGTTCGCTGTATCGAAATGATGAAAAAAATTGGGCAATATGTGGAGCAGACGGATCGATTCAAAAATAACAAATCCGCATTTAATCTCCTTCAGAATCTCTGATTTTCCGGTTTCTCTTTTCCCCTCTCAATGACCGTACTCTATTTTTTTTTCGAAAAGGACGATTGCTATTAGGGTTTCCTGCCGCTCATACGTAGTATAGTATGAAATGAATGGCTGCTTCGATCGCTGACTTTTATTTTTTCCAGTGTGACGAAAAGCAGGTGATTATTATCGCTTGTGGTGAATTCCGGATACGAGCAACAAGACCCTGCTGTCAGCGGGATGAGCGCAATGTCGGCTGTCGAGCGTTGCTGTTCATTATCAAACACTCCTGTGGGAATGTTGCTATGGCGCATTTGTTGCCTGGACGCCTGCAGCTGCTGAGATGACTTGACCAGCAAACAGTCCTCTTCCTGCTAAAAATTACTGTTTGAATGGACCTGGATCCTGGAACGTTTTTCCTTGCCTGCAGCTGCTGCGTCCTTTTTTTGAGCCTGACTGAGCGAGAAGACGAAAATGCAACCGCCGGTCAGGACAGGGATCAGGACCATCCTCTTATTGTCCATCTTTTTAATCGTTCGGGTTATTACATTTGCTTGTTGAGCAGAATTTTTGTACCTTTTCTCGTTGGTTGAAGATTGAGAATGGGATTTCAAGTGACCCTCAGTGTTATACTCGTCAGCTATAATGTTCGCTTGTTTCTGGATCAGGCTTTAAGCTCTCTGCAAAATGCTCTGACCGGCTATGACCACGAGATTATTGTTGTAGATAATGCCTCTACGGATGGAAGTGCTGATTTTGTTTCCCGGAAATTTCCCCGGGTTCGGTTGATCAAGAATAAATCCAATGTCGGCTTTGCCCGCGCCAATAATCAGGCCCTCTCTGTTTGCCAGGGCAACTATATCTGCCTGATTAATCCGGATACAATCGTTCAGGAAAATACATTTACCGTACTGTTACAGTTTTTGCAGAAATATCCCCGAGCCGGACTTGTCACCTGCAAAGTATTGAATCCGGATGGAACGCTTCAGCTTGCTTGTCGCCGCAGTTTTCCCACACCCTGGATCGCTTTTACAAAAATTACAGGACTGGCCGCGCTTTTTCCAAAAACCAGACTGTTTGGTCGCTATAATCTGACCTTTCTGAATCCGGAAAAAACAGCAAAAGTTGAAGCTGTCTCCGGCTCTTTTATGTTTTTGCGGCGTAAAGTCCTGAATACAGTGGGCATGCTGGATGAAGATTTTTTCATGTACGGAGAGGATTTGGACTGGTGTTTTCGCATTCATAATGCCGGATACGAGATTTTCTATGTCCCCGAGACTCAAATTATCCATTTTAAAGGAGAAAGCTCCAAGAAAAGTCCCTTTGAACAACGCCGGCTTTTTTACGAGGCAATGCGTCTTTTCGTCAAAAAGCATTTTCGAGGCAGACAGGCTTATATCCCTTCCTGGATTCTCATCGGTGCTATCTGGATCAGGGCGGTCCTTTCCTATGGCAATCACCTCTTCAAGGCATTTGCGATTCCCCTGCTGGATTTCTTTTTTATGACCATAACCATGATTTTTGCGATTTTGGTTCGTTTCTATCCTGAATTTCCCTGGCAGGCCTTTTTGAAGGTGCATCTGCTCTATTCAATCGTCTGGTTATCCTCTCTTGCCGCTCATGATGCTTTTAAGAGGTGGAGATTTTCCGGCTCAAAGGTTGCCGGCGCCGTTGCTATCGGTTGGCTGGTGAACGCCGTGATCACCTATTTTATCAAAAGTATCGCGTATTCCCGGGCTGTAATTCTGTACGCCGGAGCAATGAATATGATATTTTTACCGGGATGGAGAATTTTACTCTACTCTCTTGCAAAACGATACGGGCATTCTGTGAATCGTCTGTTTCGATTACCGGTTTTGGGATTGCGATCCGTGCTGGTGGGGGACAGGCAGTCGATAAAGAAGATCATCAAGCGCCTGAGAGAATCCAACCATTATGAAAGCATTGTCGGGGTCATTATCAGCAGTGGTCATATCGGTGAACACGAAATCGAGGGTGTCCCGGTATTGGGAAAATTCGAAGACATCAATGACATTGTTGCCCGGGAACGCATCGACCAGGCCATCTTTTCAATCAAGACAATGACCTATAATAAAGTCGTCACCACGATTGCCGGTAATCAGACAGGCCGGATGCAATATAAACTTATACCCAGTGATATGAACGTCATGATCAGCAAAACCAGTATCGACTATATAGATGATTTCCCGATGATCGACATTGACTATAAACTTCAAAATTCTTTTTACCGGTTGGTGAAACGGTTGTTTGATCTGGTTTTAGCCTTGCTGTTTTTGATATTTATGTTGCCGGTGATGGCATGGCTTTATTTGATCAAGCGAAAAAAAATTATCAGGCGAGTGACATTTGGTGATAATAAAGCCGGAATCGTCTATCATCTCTTTTCCGGCGGTGAAAAGTCCGGCTGGTCTGTTTTTTTACCGGCTCTTTTCGATATTCTCTTGGGACGCCTGAGTTTTGTCGGCAGGGATTTATACATAAAATCTTCTGATAGCAATACAGGTCACCTGTTAAAACCCGGCCTGACCGGCCTGGAGCAATTGCACAAATCCGGCATCAGCAAACGGGAGCGCGAAGGATATCATCTCTATTATCTGCAGAATTATAGCCCCTTTTTGGATTTGAAAATCATGTTAAAATCTCTTTTTCGGCAGCAATATGTAACCTGATTGAGTGTTTATGATGAACCGGATGATGGTTAAGCGGCAATACAATCAGGCGCATCCGAATTCGCTAAAGTGGTAAATAGATGAAAAAAGTGTTGTAAAAATGGAAATGAGTGTATATTTTAACCTTGATATCATCCATATAAACAAAGGATTTGTTTATTATGCCGACTTTTGTTCTCGATTTTGAAAAACCCGTCGCAGAGATTGAAAGACGAATAGAAGAATTGAGAGATTATTCCCTGTCTGAGGATATTGAAATAAAGGACGAAATTAAACGTCTGGAAAACAAGGCCCAGCGTTTGCGCCTGGATATTTATTCCAAGCTCAGCAACTGGCAGCGAGTGCAGTTGGCTCGTCATCCCAATCGTCCCTATACGCTGGATTATGTTGAGCGAATGATAGATGATTTTGTCGAATTACATGGCGACCGTGCATTCGGAGATGATCCCGCTATCATTGCCGGCATGGGAAAACTGAGCGGTCAGCCGATCGTTCTGGTTGGCCACCAAAAGGCGCGTGACACAAAGGAGAAACTACGCCGAAATTTCGGTATGCCCCACCCGGAAGGGTATCGCAAGGCATTACGGGTGATGAAGCTCGCAGCCCGATTCGGCAGACCTATTATCACTCTGCTGGATACCTCCGGAGCTTATCCCGGAATCGGCGCTGAAGAGCGCGGTCAGGCGGAAGCTATCGCTCGCAACCTTTTTGAAATGTCTCATATGCCGGTTCCCATTATCATCGTGGTAATAGGAGAGGGTGCCAGCGGGGGCGCTCTGGGTATCGGCGTCGGCGATCGTATTTTCATGCTGGAAAATACCTGGTATTCCGTTATTACACCCGAGGGATGTGCGGCGATCCTCTATCGGGATGCTTCTCATGCACCGGATGCTGCTGAGGCGATGAAAGTAACCGCAAACGATCTTTTGGACCTGAAGATTATAGATGGTATTATCAAAGAGCCATTGGGAGGTGCCCATAGCAATCACGACGAAGCCGCTGCGATCTTGAAGCGTAAACTGGAAGAAGAACTCGAAGAATTATTGCGTATTCCCCCTCAGATTCTGATAAAAGATCGGGTGGAAAAATTTGGAAAAATGGGCGCCTGGACAGAATAGGCATCCGCTCGAATAACCTTTTTTTGTTTTTCCTCAAACTTTTAACTCCGTCTGGTTTCCGGCCTGATCCGTAAACAGTATAGAAAAGGCTTGACTCTTTTTTAATATTATGATATATTTTCTATTTACAATATTTACTTGACGTGTTGATACCCATGTTAAACAACAAGGTTCTTTTGCTCAATCAAAATTATGAGCCAATGACGGTCATTCCGGCCAAGAAAGCCATAATTTTGATTTGTTTGCAAAAGGTGGAAATCGTCGAACAACATGATTTATTCGTCAGATCTCAATTTTGGTCTGTGCCGCTGCCGAGTGTCATCCGTCTGCGCTATTATATTAGAATACCTTACAGACGGGTGGAGCTGACAAGGCGGAACATTTTCAAGCGAGATCACAACCGATGCCAGTACTGTGGTACGACCAAAGCATCTTTGACAATAGACCATGTGATACCGAAAACCAGGGGCGGCAGAGATACCTGGGAGAATTTGGTCTGTGCCTGCGTAAAATGCAACAATAAAAAAGGCAACAGAACACCCGAACAGGCCAACATGAAACTGTTGAATAAACTGCGCCGTCCGAATCATTTGTTCTTTATACAGAATTTTATGGGTGGCAGGGAAGAAACCTGGCGCCCCTATATCTTTATCAATTAAATTTTTTGTACGGCCCGATGCTTTAAATGATCAAGCTGATAAACTGAGGATACTGATTATCTGCTCAAGCTGTTGATCTTTACATAACTTTTTCATTGTTGTGAGAAAGACGAATTCAATGGCCGTTTAAAAACGGCCATCATTGTATTATTACCTAACCTGGTACCCTTTGTAAAAAATGCCCTATAAGGTCAAACTGGATACATTTGAAGGTCCTCTGGATCTTTTGCTCTACCTGATCAAAAAAGAAGAGATCGATGTTTATGATATTCCTATCGCCCATATTACCAAGCAGTATCAGGAGTATCTTGAGATCATTCAGTTGCTGGATCTCGAGGCTGCCAGCGATTTTATTTTGATGGCGGCTACATTGATGCGTATAAAGTCAAAGATGCTGTTGCCGAAACCCGAACTGGAAGAAGACGAAGAAGAGTATGCAGATCCACGGGAAGAACTCGTTCACCGCCTGCTGGAATACAAGCGCTTTAAGGATGTAGCTGAAGAGTTCAAGTCTATCGAAGAGCAAGAAAGATTGCAATACGCTCGCGGCCGTTACAAGTTTGTTGATGATGGTATAGATTATAGCGGCGATAGCAGCGATCAGGCTTCTATATTTGATCTTATTGCAGCATTTCGCAAGTTGTTGGTGGAGCATAAACAGACTCCGGTACATCGCGTTGAAGAAATCAGCGTTACCCTGGACGATCGAATCCATTTTATCCGCGAACAGCTGGTGCAAGCGAAAAAGATACGCTTTAACAAGCTTTTCAAAAAAGAAGACACAAAAATCGTATGGGTGGTCACCTTTATTGCGATTCTCGAGCTGATGAAACAGAAATGGCTCAGAGCAGAGCAGGAAAACCCTTTTGATGATATTTACCTGATGAGAATGAATGGATAAAAAAGAACTCGTAAATATAGTGGAAGCATTGATTTTTACGGCAACCGAGCCGGTATCAATGCGGCAATTACTGACCCTTTTTGAGGTGGAGCAGAAAGAAATTGTTCAGGCTCTTGACCTGCTGGACAACAGTTTGCAAGATCGGGCTATTTTTTTGAAAAAAGTGGCCGGAGGCTATCAATTTGCCACCCGCCCCGAGTATGCCAAATGGATTAAACAAATGAACGCGGATATGGAAAAATCCCGCCTCAGCCGGGCCGCTCTGGAAGCCTTGTCTATTATAACCTTCAAGCAGCCCATAAGCAGGGTCGAGATCAATGCCATTCGGGGTGTAAATTCAGATGGTGTGATTAAAGGGTTGCTGGAAAGAAAACTGATCGACATTGCCGGCCGTGATGACGGGCAGGGGCGTGCGATCTTGTTTAAAACCACCAAACAGTTTTTACATCATTTTGGCATAAACGATTTAAGCGATCTGCCGAAACCAAAAGAAATAGAAGATCTGCTTGCGAGCGGTGAGGGGAGAAATCTGCTCAACAAAGTTGCAGATAGAGATGAGACCATGGAAAGCGATGCTGCCCCGAATCAAAATGACAAAACGGAAGAGCAACCGAAAGCGGCGGCTGAGAATGAAACAAAAGGAGCGAATAGCTGATTCGTATAAATCGCTACATTTCCATGTCAGGCGTCACCTCACGGCGGAAGGCGGAAGAGTTGATCGTTGCCGGCCGTGTTAGCGTGAATGGCCGGCGCATTTCAGACCTGGCTACCCAGGTTGATCCCCAAAAAGACGTGGTTCGTATCGATCAAAAGCGTATTGAACCGGAGAGCAAAAAGGAATATGTTCTTTTAAATAAACCCAAAGGTGTGGTAACCACAACGCGGGACGAGCGCGGTCGCAAAACAGTGATGGATTTGGTTAAAAGCAAGAGCAGCATTTTTCCGGTGGGACGGCTTGATTTAAACTCGGAAGGATTACTTCTTTTGACCAATGACGGGGAATTGGCCCACCGGTTGATGCATCCCGGCTACAAAATTACCAAAGTATACAGAGTGATGCTGGATAAATCATTCAAAGAGGCGGATTTTGAGCCGCTGAGCCGGGGGGTTAAACTGGATGACGGCGTAACCGCTCCCTGCAAAGTCCGTTACTATACGTCCCAGCTATCGAGAGTTGAAATTATTATCCATCAGGGACGTAACCGGCAGGTTCGGCGTATGTTTGAAGCGCTGGGGTACCGGGTTCGCTCTCTGAAACGCGTCGAGTACGGACCTTTGATGTTGCGCGGTCTCGATCGCGGCAAATACCGCCGCCTGAATCCACTGGAAATCATGTTGTTGAAAAAGGCGGTGAACCTTCGGTGAGAAACAAAACGGTAAAAGACGGTAGAAAAGAACTCACCATAACCATCGACGGCCCGGCGGGTTCCGGAAAGAGCACCACGGCACAAAAGGTGGCACAAGCGCTTGATTATCAATATCTCGATTCCGGAGCATTATATCGCGTTATAACGCTTTATTTTTTACGGGGAAATATCGACATTGAGGCGACATCCGATCTGCAGCGTTTTCTTGATGCTATTTCCCTGGATATGCGATATGAAAAAAATCAGCTTTCGGTCTGGCTCAATGGCGATAATGTGACCGATCAAATCAGAGCGCCGCGGGTTTCCAGCGAGATATCATCTGTTGCAGCCGATAACAGGGTACGAAAAAAAGTGAATGAGATTTTGCATCGTTTGGCCCGGAAAAACGGTTGCGTTGCCGAAGGAAGAGACATGGGGAGCGTCGTCTTTCCCAATGCTGATTTGAAAATTTACATGTCTGCTTCCCTGGAGGAACGGTCAAGGAGACGGCAAAAACAGCTCGATGAAAAGGGAATCCATACAAAACAAAAAAAGGTAAAAACCGAACTTGAAAAACGCGATCTCAAAGACAGCACTCGCGAACATGATCCTTTGATACGACCCGAAGATTCCGTATATTTGGACAATTCATCCATGTCTTTTGATGAGCAGGTACAATTTATTATCGATTTGGCGCGTCAGCGAGGAGCCTGATGCAAATTATTATAGATCCAAATGCCAGTGTCTGTCCCGGCGTTCGCCGGGCCATTCGCCGGGCTGAGGAAGCACTGAAAACTCGTTCATTGACATCTGTAGGCGATATTATTCACAACCGGGAAGAGGTACGTCGCCTCGAGCAGAGAGGCCTGCAAACGGTTGAACAAGAGCGAGTGGTAAAGGGTACTGTCGACGTGAGCGGCAGGCACCTTTTCATTCGTTCTCACGGTGTTGGTGAAAAAATACTGCAACGCCTTACAGAAGGCGCTGCCTCGGTAACGGATGGCACTTGTCCCAGGGTCAGGCGTATTCACCGCCTGGTACGGGGCTATGCCGAAAAAGGATATCAAATCTTGATTGTCGGAAAAGTCCGGCATCCCGAAGTTATCGGCATTTCGCAGGAATGTCCGGGGCGGCAGGTTGTTATCGAAAAAGAAGAGGATCTGGACTCGATAGACAGAACACAAAAAAGTTTACTGGTTGCGCAAACCACCATAGGTCGCCGGCTATTCGAAAAAATGCAAAAGCGGATTCACGCGCTTGTTGAGGAACTCTGTGTCGTGGACACGCTCTGTGAAGAGCTGGATAAACGATACCAGACGATAATCGATTTTGCCCGATCCGTCGACGTGGTTCTATTGGTGGGGGGCCGACAAAGTTCCAATACCAATGTACTCTATCAGCTATGCAAGCAGGTCAATGCGCATTCATATCTTATTGAAAAAGCGGCTGAAATTGACCCGCACTGGTTGTCAGACGCAGAGCGAATCGGTATAACCGGTAGCGCTTCAACACCCCGCTGGCAGCTCGATGCTGTAAAATTTTCATTCGGAAATAACGTCCAAAAGGGCGTATTAAATAAAAAGGAGGATTAACTCAATCATGAATGAACAAAACCAAAACAACGAAGACTTTGAACCCAAAACCTTGCCCGAAACTGAAGAGCAAGATGAAAAACTCAAGGGCCTGGATGATATCGAAAAAACAAATCCTCAATCAGACCAGGATCTTGATCAAGTCATTGAAGAAATGGACACCGCCGAAAGCCTGGAAGAGTTGGATAAACTCGAAGAAGAGTATACACCTGAAGAGTATGACGAAATGGTTAAATTCTACGATGAAACCATGTCGGAGTTTGTTATCAGTCAGGTGGTTACCGGTAAGGTCGTGGATATCAACGATAAAGAAGTATCTGTTGATATCGGTTTCAAATCTGAAGGCACCATTCCGACCGAAGAGTTTCCCAATCTCGAGTCGGTTACGGTAGGAGACAACATTGAAGTATTTATAGACAATATTGAAGATGCGGAAGGATTGCTAGTTCTTTCCAAACGCAAAGCCGATTTTATGAAGGCCTGGGAACACCTGATGAACTCTTATGACAAGGGCGAAGTTATCCAGGGGCGCTGCATGCGCCGGATTAAGGGCGGTATTGTCGTTGACCTGGATGGCGTCGATGCTTTTCTCCCGGGCTCTCAGATCGATGTTCGACCTATACGGGATTTTGACGCGCTTATCGGTCAAAGCATGGATTTCAAGATCGTCAAAGTCAATCAGATGCGAAAAAATATTGTGGTTTCTCATCGCGTTCTGGTCGAAGAGGAACTCAAAGGCCAGCGGGAGAAAATTCTTGTCGATCTCGAACGCGGCCAGATTCTTGAAGGTATAGTGAAAAACATTACCGATTTTGGTGTTTTCATTGATCTCGGTGGTGTTGACGGCCTTCTTCATATTAATGATCTTTCCTGGGGTCGCGTGTCACATCCATCGGAAATTGTGTCCCTGGATCAAAAGATCAAAGTGGTTGTCCTTGATTTCAATGAACAAAAGGATCGTATAAGTCTTGGTCTCAAACAGTTGCAGCCCCATCCGTGGGAAGATGTGGAAAAGAAATATCCCGTAGGATCTGTTGTCAATGGTAAAGTGGTCAGTATTTCTGATTATGGCGCTTTTGTTGAGCTTGAAAAGGGCGTTGAAGGATTAATCCATATTTCGGAAATGTCCTGGACACAACATATCAAGCATCCCTCAAAAATCCTGTCGGTCGGTGAGATTGTTGAAACCAAAGTGCTTAATATCCAAAAAGATGAACGAAAGATATCACTTGGCTTGAAGCAGCTGGATCCGGATCCATGGCAGACCCTCTCGGAAAAATATCCGGTCGGATCCAAACATAAAGGGATCGTTCGCAATCTGACCAATTTCGGTGCCTTTGTTGAACTCGAGGAGGGTATTGATGGTCTGATTCATATTTCCGATTTGTCCTGGACCAAAAAAATCCGTCATCCCGGAGAGGTTGTTAAAAAAGGCGACGAGATTGAAGTGATTGTTCTCAATGTGGACAAGGATAATCGACGCATCTCCCTGGGATACAAGCAGACCAAAGAGAATCCCTGGGATTATCTCGAAGATAAATATCAACCCGGATTTCAAACGGAAGGTAAAGTTGTACGCTTGATCGAAAAGGGATTAATTGTCGAGTTACCGGAAATGGTCGATGGATTTGTACCGCTTTCTCAACTCGATAAAGAGGGACTTTCCAAACCAGCCGACGGTTATCAAATAGATGATGTGCTGCAATTAAACGTTATCGAATTCAATAAGGAAAACAAGAAAATCGTGCTTTCTGAAAAGAGCGGCGGGAGTCAGGCTGAAGCCGGTGAAGGTTTTGAGGATGATGAAGAGACTGGCGCCGAACGGGATTCAGCTGGTGAAAAAGGCAAAAAAGATACGGAAAAAAGCCAAAGTAAACCGGAAAAAGCAACTGAACCCGGTAGCGACAAAGAAGAAAGCAGTGATTCTGATCAAAGCGAGAAAACCACCGCGGAAGCGTCACAACCTTCCGAATCGAATGAAGAAAACGCAACCGAATCTGAAACAAATGACGAGCAGGAACCGGAAACGACCGATAACGCCGGGTCTGAAGAGGATAAAGAAAAGTCGTAATCAGGTCTTTTTTATCGAGAAAAGTTGGGTTCATTTATGGATCCAACTTTTTTTTTGTCATGTCCGAAAAAAAGATTTATTTTATTGATAAATGCGAACAATTTCACTAATTTAATGAAATAGATGAGAATCTGGAATTCTGTATAAATTCGGAGGCTTTATGTGGATTATAAAATGGATATTTATTGCCCTGGTCATAATTGTCTTGATCGGTTTTGCCATGCAAAACACGGAACAGACAGTTACCATTCGATTTTTATCCTATCAGAGCATCCCGTTACCGCTGTGGGTGGTCATGTATATCTCTTTTGCCATCGGTTTGCTGACCTGGCTGCTGATATCGATTTTTCAGCTCGTAAAATCCAAAGCTGTGATTCACAAATTCAAAAAAGAGAATAACCGCTTAAAAGGAGAGCTGGATCGCTTGCGGAACGTTTCGGTTGAAGAAACCGTAATACCGGGTTCGGATAAGGGTGTCAGTAAAGAAACAAATTCAAGCGACAAGGAGTAAATGCATGGCTCAAATCGAACTCTATATCGTCATAGCTGTCGGCGTTGTCTTTATTTTAGGGCTTTATATAGTTTTCCGTCGAAAAAAACACACAGCCGTTGATGCAAAAAAACACTATATCGAAGGTTTGAATCTGTTGATAGAGGACAAAATCCCGGAAGCGTTGGACGCCTTTCGGCGTACCGTCCGTCTGGATACAGGTTTTATCGATGCTTACATCAAAATCGGTGATATTCTGAGAGAAAAAGATGCACACAGTGCTGTAAAGGTTCATCGGGACCTTTTGGTTCGTCCGGAGCTATCAACCGCTGAAAAAAAAGTTATCCTGAGATCGCTTACAATGGATTATATCGAGCTGAATCAGTGGCGCGAAGCCCTGCTTGTTATCGATCAAATTCTCGATATAAATCCCAAAAGCAGTTGGGCCCGCGATAAACAGTTGCTGCTATTCGAGGAACTGGGCGAATGGCAAAACGCTTACAATGCGGTAAAAAAGAGTCCAGAAATGCCCAAATCGGAAAAATCGACGCGAATGGCAGCCTACAAAATGGAAATAGGCCGTAAACTTTGTGATGAACATCGTGAACATGACGCCAGATTGCGCTTTCGCGATGCGATTCGCGAAGATAATCATTTTTTACCGGCCTATCTCGAATACACCGATAGCTATATACGAGAAAAAAGAAAAAAAGATGCTCTGAATGTGTTGACCAAATATATGAAAACAAATCCACAGGCTCCCAGTCTGGTTTTTAGTCGCTTAAAGCAGGTGCTTTTTGATCTCGGACATTTCGGCGACATTGAGGGACTTTTCCTGGACCTTGCAAAAGAAAATCCCCGACTGGCTGAAGTACAGCTGAGTCTTGCAAAAGTATACGAGAAAAAAGGTGAACTGCTCAAAGCATTACAGGCCTGTAAACGCGCTATGGATATCAACCCCGATCGTTTTGATACCCAGCTGCGTATGATCCATCTCTATTCTCGCCTTGACCAGCGCCAAAAAGCCATCGATATGGTCAAGCAGCTGTCCGATCAAATTCTGCAGCAACAACATCCTTTCAAATGTGATGTTTGTCAGACAGAGTATGATCAGTATAAATATCGTTGTGTAAACTGCAAGAACTGGAATTCTATCATCAGAAAATAAATGCGCATACCGGATAAGATAAAACGCATCGCTCTCTTTGTCGCTATTTTGCTAATCAATCCTCTTCAGGGTCAATCCCGCAGGCAGTTGGCGCAGGTGGAAAAGTTACTGGCGGAAGATCGTATGGAAGAAGCAAGAGAGCTGCTCGACAGGCTTAAAGATGAAAATCCTGAAGATCCCGGGGTACTTTATCTTCGCGGTCTGTTCGAGCAGGATGCTGACAGAGCTATCTATTACTACGAGCAGCTATATAGGACTAATAAATCCCTGTTCCTCGATGATGTTTTATTGAAAATGGGCCAATATCACTACAGTCTGGGCAATTATTCCCGCTCAAAGCGTTATCACGCTCTGCTCACAAGCCGGTTTCCCGATTCGAAACTTGCCGATGACGCAAGCTATTTATTTTGTCAAAATTTAATAGCTCAGGACTTTAAGGATTCGGCCCGCGTCTGCCTGAAAAAATTTATCCGTCGGTATCCCCGCTCTCCGTTTGTCGATCTTGTTGTCCTTGATCTTGAATCCCATGAATTATGGACAACCACAGAAGACCAAACGGTGTCACTTTCAAAATACCGATATACCCTGCAGGTGGGGGCTTTTCGCTGGCTATCCAACGCCAAAGAAGTTGCAGATGATCTGGAGGCGGAAGGATTTGACGTCGAGATTTATGAAAAATATGTAGAGGATGATAAATATTTTGTTGTATGGGTGGAAAAATTTGAAACCCGTGCACTGGCACAAAATTTTGCCGAACGGTTTAACTCAATGTGGGAAAATTATCATATCGTGGAAATCTCCAATTAACCGGGAGTATATTGGTTATGTTTAAAAATGCCCTTCTGCTCGTTACCGTCATACTGATCTTCTCAAATTCAGTTTACACGGCGACCCCTTTTTGCGACTCGAGTAACAAAATTTTTTTAAAAGCGACACTTGAACCTCAAGACGGTCGCATTAGCGGCTATGCGCGCGTTCTCTACAAAAACAACACGGCTCTGCCGCAAAACCGCATCTATATTCGGCTTTTTCTCAATCAGTTTCGCAACAGCAAAGCCCTGTTATCTACAGGTCTCGTAACGGAAAAAGAGCTTGGCAGCCTGTTTTCCGGTCCGGCGGACTGGGGCAGGATAGAGGTGAAAAAAGTTGTTGTTCAGGGGACGGATATGACCAACGCCCTGCAAATGGAAAGCGATCAAAACACCAATCTGACCCCGGGATCCTGGGCTTTTCTGGATCTGTTGTCCCCCTTGCCACCCGATCAGGACATTACAATTAAAGTCGATTTTACCACACAATTGCCGGCCAGCCTTTTCGGCAATGATTTCGAACATCAGGTTTTTGTCGCCGCCTTTTGGTACCCTCAACTCTGTTCCGCTGCTGATTTTCAGAACCAAAAGCAGAGCCCCTTGTCGATTTGGCAAAATTATGCCGGCTATGATGTAGAGTTTGTCGTGCCCAAAGATTATACCATTGCCGCCTCTGCGATCAAAACCGATTCGGCCATTGTCGATGACCAGTTGCACTATCGCTTCAAAGATCCCTGTCTTCGGGAAATGGCCGTTGTTACCAGCCCCAACCTCAGAGCCGAGGAAAGTGTATTTCAGTATGAGGATATGCCACCGGTGACCATACGTTTGATCTATGTGGATGCACTAAAAAAAGATAATTCCGCCATCTTCAAAGCGCTTGAAAATCTGCTCAAATATTATGGATTATGGTATGCTCCCTATCCAAAATCAACCTTTTCAGTCGTGCATTTGCCGCATTCAACGGCTCTGGCTCCGACTGCCTTCCCGGGCCTCGGCATTATCGGATCCGCTTCACAGGAGAGGTTCGGTCAGGAATCTCTGATACCCCGCGTTATTCTGCATGGCGGCTTGTATTATTGGCAACAGCTGATCAGTTTGCATTTTCGCGATGCCGGTTGGATAGAAGAGAGTTTGAATCTATACTCACAAACACGATTATTAATCGCTGCCTATGGGTATCTTCCCTATACAAAAACCTATCTGGATTTTCAAAATGTCGCAATAAACTGGAAACAGCATTCCGTGCCTGTCGATCCGCGCGACAGATTGATGGCGGAACTCGACCACATCGTTGAGCTCTCGGATGAAGGGAAAATAACCTTTTACGAAAAGAACAGAAGGCGAAATATCATAAAATCCGCTCTCCTGTTCTGGACTCTCGAGAATCTCGTTGGCGATCCGGCCTTTTCTATC